>JABBNV010000050.1:0-7311 GCA_019352125.1 Acidobacteriota bacterium
CGGCCCACGACACCCCAGCCATCCTTGCGGCGCTGGGTCAACGGAAAGTGCACCGCATTCTGCTCACCCACGGCCACGATGACCACATCCGCAACGTGCGTGAATTTGCTGGCGCCACCGGAGCACCCGTGTACCTCCACCCAGCGGACAACATGCTGTGGGACGCTGTCTATCCCGGCACGGCCCCGGACGCAGAACTTGCCGACGGGGACACTTTCAGCATCGCCGGGAGCAAGCTTCTTGCCCTGCATACCCCCGGACACTCACCCGGATCCGTGAGCTTTTACAGCGCAGACGTGGGCACAGTGTTGACCGGAGACACACTCTTCAACGGCGGCCCCGGCGCCACCGGGCGCTCATACAGCAGCCTGCCGCAAATTCTGGAATCCATCACCAAGCGGCTGATGATCCTGCCACCGGAAACCGTTGTGCGGACAGGACACGGCGACTCCACGACCATTGGGGCGGAAAGGACCAACCTACCGGCGGAGTAGCTCCGCAAAGTCGCCGGTACGCAGCGCGCGGACCTTGGCATACTCGGCCAGAACAGCATCCTGAACTTGAGTCACGGTCAAGCCGGGAACAAGATCGTCCGCCGCGCCCGCCGTCGTCGGATCCCAATCCAAGCCCAACGCGGCGTAACTTTCCACCAGCACCTCGCGGAGCGGCTTGGCATTGGCCACGATGACAACAGAGCTGAACAACCACGCGCCAGCAACGACACGCTGAGCCGTTCCTATCAACTTCACGGCCAGCTCCGGAGCCGGAGGCAGCGAAACACCGTGGACGCTGAACTCGCCAGGGCAATACTCCCCAGCGATTTCTCCCACGGCGGCGGATACACCCAGACGGCGCAATGCGCTGGCGTACAAATCCCCGAAATAGCGAAAACGGCTTTTCGCCGCGACCATGGCGTCCTGCTGCGGTTCAATGTGATCGATAACCAAAGTCTGCTGGTGATACGCGGCAGCCCGCCCGCCGGCCTTACGCACCAGCGGTTCAAACCCGAGGCGCCTGGCGGCGGCCTTCGCAGCCTCAAAACCCGGCAAATTGGCATCCCGCTGCCCCATGGCCAACGTGGGCTCCGGGTGATACAAGCGCAGGGAAGGGCCAAGGTCTCCAGACTTTGCCCACGCCAGCATCTGCAGACCAAAGTCCAGATCCCTCGCGGCGCCTAGCGATTCATCCTGACGAAAGACGGTCAACGGGCCGGATGCCTGCACCTGAGTCTGCGAACCATCGGCCAAAGTACTGCCCGTCAAAGCGCACGAATGGTGAGGATTTGCTCTGCGCGGCCAAACGGACCTTGAACATCATGGAGCACACTTGAGGTGAGGCCCACTCCATCAGCGCCAAAAGTAACAGAATTATCCAGACCCAGCCACTCGCCCACGGGTTGGCGATATAAATGGATCTGCAGATCCACATTGGGGAACATGAACCCACCGGGCCCCGTCTTTTCGCGCGGTGCTATTCCATTGGCTGCATCAACCATGCCCAAGAGACGCACCACGTCGTCGGTCTTCTCCCCGGACACCATCTCCAGCGAATTCTTCAGCCAAACACAGCCATTGCCCGCGCGATGACCACTGGCCACCCTGCCGCCCAGCGAGGCAATGTAGCCCCCAGGCCAGAGCCCCAGCCCATCAAACTCTTCGGATTCTTCCGGGCCAGGAATCCGTTCATCTTCCCCCGCGGCAATGGCGGATGTATCCGTCAATTGCAAGCGCCACGCAGAGGCCCGCACAGCCGTGCGACCACCAGCGGACAGGGTAGCCTCCACCAATTCAATAGTGCGGCCGGGACGCAGAACCCGCGTCTCGATCTGGAACTCACCACCGGGAATCTGGCCCAAAATGTCAAAGCTGAACCGAGCCATGCGTAAATCACCATCGGGGCGGAACATGCGCAACTCCCGCACCATAATCCCAGTGACGGCAGCCATATGCTGCTCCCGTGGATCCCACGCACCCTGGGCGTGAATAGTTGAGCGGTATCTACCACCGCCCAACGACTCATAGTAAGCATCAGTCAGCTCACTTAGTTGGGCGGTCTGCTCCGTTGACGTCTCACTCTGCATGCAAAAAACTCTACCGCCTCCGTGATCCCCACAGCGCCCGTCTAGGTTTAGCGAAGCCCTTGCTCGTCGAGAGGTTCAAGATGCCTGACAGCACGCGTCAGCAACCATCGAACCAGCACGGTCATTCCAATCACCACGGCCAGAGCGACGACGAACAGCCAATTTCGTGGCGAACCAGCCTCCGCGACCAGCCACGCATTGACTGCAGCTAGCCCCACGGTTGCGTACATGAAAGCCCAGATCAGCGATCCAAGAACGACGGCGGGCACGTAGCGTTTCAGCGGCATGCGCACCACACCAGCCGTAGCGTTGACAGCCGTTTGGATTCCAATGGTCAGGAAACTCAAGGCGACTGCGATAGCGCCCCATCGTGATATCAGGTCCCGTGCCCGCGCCATGGCAGGTGAGGGCACCTTTCCGTCCCACTTGGAGCGGCGCCATCCCGCGGCAGCACCTCGGCCAAGCCAATACGTGCCATTTGCACGGAGCATCACGACTGCAAACAGAGCAGCCATGGCGTACCCAAAGGGCAACGCGGCCAACCACTCAAGCATGCACTCCCCCAATTACGTAACCATTTCGTGCACTAATTCTCTCACGAATAATTGTCAGCTCGGGTGGGGCGGTCCAGTCCGCACGCCTCGAACAATATCCAGCAGAACGAATTGAGCAACCTGACTTCCGGAAGCAGGAACCACGCAAAATACTTCTGAGAAATCACAATCGGTTCGAGATGGATTCGGTTCATGTCTCGCTCGTCGATCGACTCAACAATCACCCTCCAGCCCCCCTCTGATATTTTCAAGACCACTTCGCTATCAACACCAGGCTACCGGCTGGAGAATGAGCGGTGGCGAGGCAAACTGGCGGATAGTCCAGATCAATACAACGGCGCCAACATGCCCAGTGGTTGGCATATATCCAGTGATCAGGTTTTTGCACATCGTCTCCGCCATCCCGGTCGCGGGTCAAAGCACTGAGGTCAGCACGCCGCCGTCAGCGCGCACGGCAGCTCCGTTCGTCGCGGACGAAAGCGGGCTCGCGAGATAAACGGCGAGGTTCGCGATTTCCTCCGGATCAATGAAGCGCTCCAGAAGAGACGTCTGATTCCCGCCAATAATGGCCGCCTTCAGATCATCCGCGGGGAGTTGCTGCGCTTCCGCTATGTCGCGGACGGTATTGGCCACCCCGTCTGAGTAGGTCGGGCCGCCAAGGATCGTATTGACCGTCACGCTGGCACCACGGGTTTGCTTGGCGAGGCCGTTACTCAGAGCGAGCATTGCCGCCTTCGTCACGCCGTAATGCGCCATGTCCACGGGTATGTTCACACCTGATTCGCTCCCGACGAAGATAATCCGGCCCCATCCTGCGTCGATCATCCCAGGCAGAAGCTCACGCGACAGCCGGACTCCGCTCATCACGTTGACGTCAAAATAACGATTCCAGTCAGCGTCGGGTATTTCGGCGAAGGGCTTCACCTCGAAGAGACCGACGTTGTTGACAAGGATATCCACGCCGCCGAGCGCTGCGAGCAGGCGCTGCACCTCGGCGGCGTCCGCGAAGTCCGCTGCAATGCCGATCACGTTCCCGCCAGGCACTTCGGTTTCGAGGTTCTTCACCGATTGCTGAAGGCGGCTCTCATCGCGGCCATTGATAACCACGGCAACGCCCTCCCGGAGCAGAGCCTTCGCAATGGAGTACCCGATCCCCTGCGTTGATCCGCTGATAAAGGCGCGCTTATGTGCCAGTTGCATGTCCATGGTGGTGAGTAGCCTTTCCTTATTACTTGCTCAGTCAAGTAAAATCTATGCTTATTTGTTTGCTCAGTCAAGTAAGTGTGTAACCTGTAGGCATGAGTGATTCCAGCGCCACGAACCGCCTCACCGGAGACAACCTCACGGCATGGGCCGCCTTTGCAACGGTATTGGAGTGGTTACCACCAGCCCTCGATGCACCTCTGGTTCGCGATTACAATCTCACACACTTCGAGTACGGCATCCTCTTTGCATTGGCTGACGCACCGAACCACTCGCTGAGGATGTCCGTTCTGGCGGGATATGCCAACAGCTCGCTCACGCGGCTATCTCGAGCCGTGTCTCGGATTGAGCATCGAGGATTGGTACGGCGACGTCGAGACCCCTTGGATGGACGGTCAACCCTGACAACGCTTACCGAAGCCGGGCTGGAGATGCTAGAAAAGGCCGGTCCGGTCCAAGACCACACGGTGGCGAACTTAGTACTGGAGCCTCTCACAAAGACCCAACGCCGCCAGCTGCTCGAGATCAGCCTGCGGATCCAGCAAGCCATTCGGGAGCAGGGAGGATGGCAATCGCCACACGCATCACCGTCCTCGGGCACCGACTAGCGAGCATAGCCCCTGAGCCTGAATTCGCGGGCCGATCTCCCCATTGCACCCCTGCGCAGATCCAGTCACCCGGCCATTTTCGGTGGGCGGGTTGTGGTGGCGGTAAGAGCACAGAAGCCAGCAGTTTTCTACTGACATTTTCCCGCCTTCGGCGCAGGGTCTGACGTGGTGCGCTTCGGTCCATTGGACGGCTCTGGTGCAGCCGGAGAACACGCAGCCTTTAACCCGCGCGATGAGTATTTTGCGAATGTTGGGTGGAACGATGCGATGCTGACGAACAACGGCGGTAATAAGCCACCATCACGGGGGCGGCCCACCGGTCTTGATGGCCAGGCCCACGGCATCAAAGAGCCCGTGAAGGAGCACTTGCGTCCGCGTCCGCTTCTCCACCGGCGCCACCAGAGCATCGAGAGAATCAGCCGCCTCCGGAGCGACCGCAATATTGGCGATATCGGTGGAATCCCCGCTGGCCAGACAGACCCAAAGCAACCAAGGGTCGACTGGTCGGCATGGCACCGGCTAGTGTTTCAGCAGACGGATGCCTCACGGCGAGGCTGGATTGCAACTAGTTGCAGTCCTCTCCGGGGCTACCCCGGGGTACAAGGCACGGATGGCCATTGCACCGCGGGTGGGGCACTGCGCTTCGCGCAGCTCGCCACCCGCACAGACTGACAGGTCGCCGGAGGCATCCGCTCTGCTTTAAGGCCCCACTCAGCATGTAAGGGCACTCTGCGCGGCGCATGATTATTTCGGAGAATGGACTTTCGGCAACCCTGATGAGGGAAGCGCTTTATTGGGGGAAGGACGTCAACATGAGCACCAACAGCACCGCCACCCGCAGGGCAACATCCAGCGGCCTACCAACGCCGTCGCCCGAAGGTCTTGCCACCGCTCTGGCCCATT
This sequence comes from Acidobacteriota bacterium, assembly GCA_019352125.1. Classification (GTDB taxonomy): domain Bacteria; phylum Actinomycetota; class Actinomycetes; order Actinomycetales; family Micrococcaceae; genus JABBNV01. The sequence continues at coordinate 5,349 of JABBNV010000050.1, forward strand.
CGTTTCTCGCTGCTAAAAGTTGGACTGCCCAAGACCTCAAGCAATCGGCTGCAGATATTTTGGGCGCACGACGGCGGTGGCTTGGTCCGCTAGTACGGGGAACGCTGGCGGCATATCACCGACGACCGGATGGTGCGTCGCGGGAGCTAGCGTCCTTCATTGCGACCTCGGAGCCCTTCTTTGAGGCCGTCAGCCGGGCCAGAAAACAGCGCAAGCCGATCCGCTTGGCTCATTACGCAATTCTCGGCCCATTGCCGCCCCGGCACGCAATCGCAAATCAACCTCAGAAAACCGGTAAAATCCCCTCGGTCAGTGGCCTCGAAGGATTGGCCACCATGCTGGGATTGGAAATGGGCGAACTGGAATGGTTCGCGGACATCGGCGGCTGGAATCGCCGGGCGACAGCGGGCAGCGGGACAGCGGGCTTCACTCGAGAGACGGGTCGGAGATATCGGCACAGCAAGTTCCAGCACTACAGCTACATCTGGCGCAGCAGAGAGGGCAGAGCGCCGCGCCTACTGGAGGCCCCTCTCCCCAGGCTCAAAACGATCCAGCGAGCCGTTCTGGACACGTTTCTAGCACCCATCCCGCTACATCCTGCGGCTCATGGCTTTGTTCCCGGCCGGAGCGTTGTCACAGGGGCGGCGAAACATACAGGCTCTGCGGTGATCATTTCGGCAGACTTGAGCACGTTCTTCGCAAGGGTGACCGCAGGGAAGATCTACGATGCGTTGAGACAGTCAGGCTATTCGGAAGCTGTTGCCCACAGACTCACGGGGATATGCACCAACGCCATACCAGCCTCAGTGCTCAACGCCGTGCCGCCAGGCGGCGCCCCGGAAGAGCGGCATGCGCTTCGCCAGGCCCTGGCGACTCCGCACCTGCCGCAGGGCGCGCCGTCGTCGCCCGCATTGGCCAACATTGCTATACGACGTCTCGACTCCAGGCTGGCAGGTTGGGCATCAAAAATGAATGCAACATACACTCGCTATGCGGACGATCTGACGTTCAGCGGCGGCCCGGAACTGGCACGCCGAGCTGACGCCTTCATGGCCGGCGTTGGCCGGATTGTTAAGGACCAGGGCCACACGCTCAACCATAGAAAGACACGGGTGCGCAGGGCGGGAGTGCGCCAAACTGTCACGGGCGTGGTGGTCAACCAGCACGTGAACACCACGCGCCGCAGCTACGACATACTGAAGGCCACGCTACACAATTGTGTGCGGTATGGACCGGAGTCACAGAACCCAGACTCACAGACCAGTGCTGACAATGCGCACTTTCGCGAACGCTTGGCAGGGCAAATTGCCTGGGTAGCCTCTGTGAACCCAGCTCGAGGCGCCAAACTACGTGCCAAATTCCAGCAGATCAGCTGGTAACCGGGCAGCCAAAATACCGAGCCTGCGAATAAAGAGTGCCAGCAGAGAACTGCGGTCACTCCTCGAGTCGCCGACGGAGCTCCGGCCACGCGGCAGCGAATCCTGTATGCAATGGCAGCTCCCCCACGTCAGTCAGTCCAACCCAGCGAAGTTCCAGGCTCTCCGGGTCACTGATCTCGGGCTCAAAGTATGACGTGGCACGGGCGACGACGGTCGTATAACGCCAATAGCCCACGTCGAATACTTTGCGAAAGAGTATTTCAAGGCTCGACGGCGGCACGGCAGCCTCCTCGTTGGCCTCACGTAGCGCCCCGTCCACGGGATCCTCGCCCAGGTGGAGGGCACCGCCAGGCAACCCCCATGTTCCTCCCTGATGGCTCCAGAGTGCTCTGTGCTGCAAGAGAATGCCGGAGGTCGGGTGGTGAACCAGGAGCCCGGCGGCACCAAACTTGCCCCAGAATTTCCCGTGTTCCCCCTCCACCCAGGCATCTCCCGGATCCCGAGGACGCGCAGGATCCCGAATGTCAGTGGGACACGGATCATCAGCCACAGTTCACCAGCACTCCTGAGTAAGACACAGATAG
>JABBNV010000050.1:7321-14086 GCA_019352125.1 Acidobacteriota bacterium
GAGAAGCGCGCCATAAAGTTCCGCTTGTCCCACTCTTCGATAGTCAGTTCCTCGCTGTTGCCGCTGTCCACAGCGAAGATTTCCTCCATGTGTGCGGCCAGATCCTTGTCCCGGATTTCCATGTTGGTCTCGTAATTTCCAGTAAGGCTGAGGCGGTCAATATTGGCAGTCCCCACAGTGCACCAAACGCCGTCGATAGTTGCCGTTTTGGCATGGATCATGGCGTGCTTGTACAGCAGGATCCGAATGCCAGAATCCAGCATGGTGGTGTAAAACCCTCGCGACAACCAGTCAGAAAGCACGTGGTTGGAATCCCGGGGCAGGATCACGCGAACGTCCACGCCGCGCTCACTGGCCCGCTGCAACGCTTTCAAAATCTGCTGATCCGGAATGAAGTAGGCCATGGTGATGTAGATATGGTGCGTAGCCCGCCTAATGGCGTCCAGGTAGATGCCGCGAATGGGATACACCAAGTTGGCCGGAATGTTGTTGATGGCCAACATCCGCGAATCCCAACTAGACGGGCTGGTGTGCTCGATCCGGCGGACGTTTTTACCAGTCTGGGCGTTCCAGATCTCCACAAATGCATTGCGAATTTCCCATATGTTCGGTCCCGAAATGCGCAAATGGGTGTCACGCCATTCTTTGGCATAGAGCGAGCCAATGTTGTAGCCTCCGACGTACCCAATTTCGTCGTCGACCACTAAGATTTTGCGGTGGTCAAGGCTCATGGTGCGGATAGTGGTCAGTGGCAGGGATGGCCGGAGCATGGGGAATCGGTACACCTGGATCCGGGGGTCAAACTTGAAGAACTTCAACGGCACCACCAGGTTTGCGAAGACATCGTAAATGACGTAGACCTCAACGCCCCGCTCAACGGCCTCGGTGAGCGCATCCTTGAACTTCTGCCCGGTCTCGTCACCCTTCCAGATGTAGGTCTCCAAGAAGATGCTCTTTTTGGCACCCCGAATTGACTCCAGCATGGACTCATAGAGGTCCGCACCATAGGTAAAGACAGTCACGTCTGTTTCCGCGACGGTCGTCTTGAAAGTGCCGGGGTGCGGGAAACCCTTTCGGTGCGTGCGCTGGCGCTTCTTAATGGCATCCATGACCCCCAGCCCAACAATAACGGCGGCCTGCACGGACGCGCCAGCTAGAACAGAGCGAAGCACGGTCTTCTTGGCCGTGGCGACGGTCCGTTTGGAGAACATCGAGAACATGGCTTTAGCCTACCTGCGGATCTTATCTCTGTCCCGCGTGGACGTGGCTCCAGGACGCACGATCAGGTGGCGGTTTGCAACACTGGTTGAGCGGGCCGTGCACCCATGCGTGCGGCACCAACGCCCGCACTAACCACCAAGATAATTCCGACGACGGCGGACACGCGTGGAATCTGCGCCAAAATGGTAGCGCCTATGATGGCGGCGATGGCGGGCTCCAAGCTCATGAGGGTGCCGAACGATGCGGCATTGAGTCGGCGTAAAGCCATGAGTTCCAGGCTGAATGGTAGCACTGGCAGGAGTACTGCCAGGCCGATGCCCAGCAACAGAATCCCCATGTCCATCCGCCCAAAGACGGACGGTCCCACAGTGAAGGTAGCAACCAAAGCGGCCACCGGCATCGATACGGCTAGCGGACGCAACCCTTCCACGGAGTCTCCAGCACGCTGCGTGAGCACGATGTAGCAGGCCCAGCAAAGCGCTGCACCCAGGGCAAAGAGAATTCCCGTCAGTTCAATAGCGCCCCGCCATGGTTCAGTCAGAGCGAGCACTCCAGCCACAGCAACGAGCGCCCACAGTCGCACCTTTCCGCGGCCCTGAAAAACGGAAACGCTCAAGGGGCCAAGGAACTCCAGGGCGCTCGCGGTGCCCAACGGCAGAGTCTCCACCGCTGCCATGAAAAACATGGTCATCCCAGCAGTGACCACACCCAAGAGAACACAGACGATCAGTGTGGATCGGTTCCAGCGGGTTCGCCAGGGCCGCGCGAGAGCCAGTAAAATGATGGCAGCCCAGCTGAGCCGCAGCCACGCAACGCCTTCCGCACCGACTTGAGCGGACAAATCCACGGACGCAGCCAACCCCAATTGCACTGCACACATTGCACCCACAGCCATGGCGGTGCCGGTGCCCACGGCATTGGATGTATGTGTAGAAAGTGGCGTCATGACTTCAGTGTTTCAACAGGCATCCATTTACGTCCACGTGACAATCACTAACAAACCATGTAGTTTTCCTGCACAATGGATGGATGCAGACACAGCGGCTGGTCTATCTGGTGGAGCTGGACCGGCAAGGTTCCATGCGCGGAGTTGCTGACGCTTTGGGAACATCCACCTCCACCGTGTCCCAACAGCTGGCCGCCCTAGCCGCGGAGACGGGTGCTCAGCTGACAGAAACGGTGGGCCGCGGAGTCCGACTGACGCCTGCCGGCACACGATTGGCCGCACACGCTCGTGGCATCCTGGCTGCCGTCGATGCCGCAACGCTTGATCTAGATCCGGAGGCTGAGCCGGCCGGCACCGTACGGGCCTGTGGTTATGTGGGTGCGATCCGAAAACTGCTTATGCCCATCATCGCGCAGTTGAGCGACACTCACCCGAACTTGTCCATTGTGGTGCAGGAATCCGAACCGGCGGAAGCACAGGCACTGCTGCTGGCTGGCGAGGTGGATCTTGCGCTCACCTACGATTACAACCTAGCCCCAGACCCTACGGACCCAGCGTTTGACGTGGTGCCGGTTGGCCGCGCCCCATGGGGGTTGGGCGTACCCAGTCAGCTGGCACTTGGGGGCGGAACTACAGCTATTTTCATGGCCTTCCGGGACGCGGACTGGATAGGGAATTCGCGCAACGGTGCCGACGAAGTTGTGCTGAGAACCCTTGCGTCCATGGCAGGGTTTACTCCGCGGATGCGCCACCAATCTGACAGCCTGGAACTCGTGGAGGATCTCATCGTGGCCGGGCTGGGAGTGGGACTCCTACCCATGGACCGGACCCCGGTGGCGGGCGTTACGGTGTTGCCCTTGGACAATCCCAACGTGGAGTTCCGCTCCTACGTGCTGACTCGGAAGGGCCGCAACGGCTGGCCACCCCTTGCTTTGGTTGGTTCCATGCTTGCCACCGCAACGCGTTCTGGGCCCGCAATCCCCTGACCGCCCAACCAGTGGACGGCTCGGCTCGGCCTACACTGAACCTATGAGTGCAAAGAATTTGTGGGAGCAGCAGAGACTAGCAAATCCGGGACATTCTGCCTGGTACATCTCACGGTTCCAGGAGATGCGAGCGGAGGGCAGGGATCTGCACGGCGAGGCTCGACTGGTGGACGCCATGCTGCCTCGCAAATCCCGCATTTTGGATGCTGGCTGCGGGCCCGGCCGGGTAGGCGGGGAGCTGGCCCGGCATGGCCATGACGTGGTGGGGGTGGACCTCGATGACGAGTTGATTGCTGCCGCACAGCAGGACCACCCGATGGTGGATTGGCGAGTGGGCGACTTGGCCGAATTGGACCTGCCCCAGCATCGCTTCGACCTGATTGTCTGTGCTGGCAATGTGATGACGTTCCTGGCTCCCGGAACCGCGCCTGGAGTCCTGACAAGGTTTTGTGCACACCTCGCAGACAACGGCCGAATCGTGGTGGGGTTCGGCACAAACCGTGGGTACGAACGCGAGCAGTTCTCCGAGGACGTTATTGCCGCCGGTCTGGTTGAAACCAACGCTTTTTCCACGTGGGACCTGCGCCCGTTTACCGCGGAGTCAGACTTCTTGGTCAGCTTCTTGGAGCCTGCCGCTCGGTACTAGCACGTAGGTGCATTCGCTCCCCTGCGGCGCCGAACAGGCTCAAAATCTCCACATCGTGCTCATCCGCACTGGTGATCCCATGGGGTACACGCGTATCAAATTCAGCCACTTCACCGGGTGTCAGCACAATCGCTTTCCCACCCAACACCAGCTTCAGCCGCCCACTGAGAACGTAAATCCAGTCGTACCCTTCATGCACACCCTGCTGCACAGGCTTGGCCTCTTTCTGACCGGGGATAACCTGTTTGTACGCCTGTAATCCGCCGACGTGCTGCGTTAGCGGTATGAAGGTCATCCCATGGCGATGGATGGGCCGTTGCTGCACTCGCGGATCACCCCCACCGGGCGGCTGAATCAGATCATCCAGAGGCAGCTGGAATGTACGAGATAACGGCAGGAGCAACTCAAGCGTTGCCTTACGTTGGCCGGATTCCAACCGAGACAAGGTGCTGGTGGAAATTCCCGTATCCGCAGCCACTTCCGCAAGCGTCAGCCCCTGCTCTGTGCGCACTTGTCGCAGCCGTAGTCCAAGATTCCCCAGCACATCCGTCATGTTAGCCATGAACCCATTTTGCCATAACAGCAAGATTCTTTGCAGCTATTGCCTGCGAGGACCAGAATCCAGGCATGGACACTTTCTTTGATGCAGTAGTTATTGGTGGCGGCCCGGCAGGCCTCAGCGGAGCCCTTATGCTGGGGCGCTCCCGCCGGAAAACCTTGGTGGTGGACGCTGGCCTTCCTCGAAATCGCTTTGCCTCGCACATGCATGGCGTGCTGGGGCACGACGGCAGGCCACCCGCGGATTTGCTGGCCGACGGGCGTGCTGAACTTGTTGGCTACGGTGTGAAATTCCAGCAAAGCACAGTAAAGAGCGCGGCTCGCATCGACCAAGGCTTTGAATTAACGCTCGACGGCGGCGAGCAGGTTCGCGCCAAACGAATTCTGGTTGCCACGGGGTTGCGGGACGAGCTTCCGCACGTCGAAGGGCTCGCAGAAGTCTGGGGCAAGGGTGCAGCCACCTGCCCCTTCTGCGACGGTTACGAGGTGCGCGATTCACGCATTGGTGTACTGGCCACCGGGCCAGGAAGTGCGCATCAGGCCCAGCTGCTCCGTCAGTGGTCAGCGGACATCACCTATGTGGTCAACGGCACCGAGGATCCAGCCGCCCAGGAACTCACCGCGTTCGCCGCCCGAGGCATCAAGATAGAACGCCGACTGGCCGCCAGTACCATCAACCTGGGTGGCAGGTTTGCCGGTTTCACGCTGGCAGATGGCAGCACTCTTGAGTTGGACGCACTGTTCACAGCGCCCAAGCCCGTGCCGCTGGACGGCATTCTGGCCCAGCTGGGCGCAGAGTTCGCGGAGAACCCGATGGGCACCTTTGTGACCGTGGACTTCACCGGAAAAACCACGATTGATGGAGTGTGGGCCGCCGGCAACGTGTCCACGTTCCACGCGAATGTGGCGCTCGCAGCAAGTTCCGGTGGCTTTGCCGGCGCCATGATCACGGCGGACCTGGTACAGGAGGAGATCGCTACCGCCTTGGCCGCTCACTAAGGACAGGCACCCAAGGCGAGCGAGCCGTCGTCGAACGTTCCCATGAAAGAGAAAATGACGCCACAAGGAAATACGTGGAATAGATAAACATCGGGTCTAGTTGCATGTTTACCGGCTCAAGAACGCGCCACCCTCCCACACGTTGAAGGAAGCGCAATGCGCCCAAACACGCTTGAACTAGACCGCCCTTCCACCGCCCCGGCCAGTAGTGAATCCACGCCACGTCAGGGCGTTCCAGGCAGTATTTGGCTCATGGCCGGCGGAATCTTTGCCATGGTGACCAGCGAGTTCATGGCCGCCGGACTGCTTCCGGCAATCGCCCAATCGGCGGGTGTTACCGTGGGGGCCGCAGCACTATTGATTTCCGGGTTCGCCGGCGGTCAGCTCTTCGGCGCGTGGCTGTTGGGTATGCCCCTTGCTCGGTTTGGCCCACGCATGGTGCTCGCCGCCCTACTCATCACATTCGCCGTGGCTCAGACCATCGGGGCCCTCTCCCCCTGGCCCGTCATGTTGGCGCTTCGTGTTGTTTCCGGAGCCACCATGGCCGCGTATTTCTCGATCTCCTTAGGCACTGCCGCACGATTGGTACCGGGAATTCGGCAACCGCGGGCCACGGCAACCATCTTTGCTGGCGTCACCATCGGCACCACTGTGGGGTTACCGCTGGCCACCTTCGCTGGTCAAGCAATGGCGTGGCAGTGGGCTTTCCATCTGGACACTATAGCCATCGTGGTTGCCGCCGCAGCCGTAGTGGTATTGGTCCCGCACATTCCGGGAACCCCTATTGGCTCAGTGCGTGAAATGCTGCGTCCATTGGCCAACGGCAAGATGTGGATGACACTGGTCACCGCTGCTTTGGCCATCGGCGGAACTTTAATGGGCTTTGCCTTCTTCTCCACGATTCTGGAACGAATTACCGGCGTGGACGCCATTGTGGTGCCGTGGCTCCTGGCCCTCTACGGCGCAGCCTCAGTCCTCGGCAACTGGGCCGTCGGCCGCCTAACTTCACGCGGCCCGCTCCGCGTTATCTCCATCGGCTTGGTGATCCTGATGGCCGGGCTACTACTGTTCTGGGCCGCACCCACCTCCCTACCCGCTGTGATCGTTGCGTTAGTGGCAGTGGGTCTGAGCGGAATTACCCTCAACTCAGCCCACGCAGCCCGAACCATCGACGCGGCAGGCGCTCACCCCGCCGTCATGTCCATGCTGCCCACCGTGGTCTCCGCTGGCATCCTCATCGGCACCTCGCTGGGTGGCCTAGTGGTGGACTCGCCGCTCGGTTTGCTTGCGCCGTTGTGGCTCGGCGCAGCCTTCGCCCTGCTGGCCCTGGTGACCCTGGTGCCGGATGCGCTTCGGGCACGGGCCCTGGTACGCGCTGGCTGAGGGTGCCGCCGCGAGTCTACTGGAAG
>JABBNV010000051.1:0-3300 GCA_019352125.1 Acidobacteriota bacterium
CTACTACGGGGTGGTTTTCCGTGGCCCTGAAGTCTTTCTGAGCCACTAATCCTTGAGACAGAGTATGTCCCTTGATACCATGTTTTTCCTTGGTAGCAATGGGAAGGCCTAAGAGGGGAGGCAACGACCCACCGTGCACATAGCGCGCTTCCGCTGTCTTAGCTGCCAGGACAGCTTCTTCAAACAATGTTTGGGTAAACGCGTTAATGGGGGCGTTGACTGTCTCGGCCCGCTCAACCACAGCATCCAGTAACTCTACCGGGGAAAGTTTGCGCGTGCGGAACATTGATAGAGCCGTGGTGGCGTCCAGATAATGGAGTTCCGTCATGCCACACCACCAGTTCTGCCGGCACCAACCGTAGCCGGTTCTTGCTCAGTGAGTTCGCCCTGCACTAGGCGTCGCGCCACTCCAGTGAGCATCTTTACGCCGTTGACCATATCGGCATCGGTACTGAATTCACGTTCGCAATGGGAGACGCCATCCACGCTGGGAATGAAAAGCATTACCGAGGGCACGACGGTGTTCATTGCCACGGAGTCGTGTCCGGCCATCGTCTGTATCCGGCGACTGGAAAGTTCGCTAGCCGCAGCTACCTCCGCAGCGAGCTGCAAGCCTGATTCCGGGAATCTCCGGATGGGGCGGATATCAAAATCTTGGACGTTGACCATGATGTCATGTTCACGGGCCAGACTATCGATGTTTCGCATGAGAGCGTCCCGGGCCGATTTGACGATTTCAGGGCTTCCGGAGCGTAGATCCGCGATGAGGTGCACGCGCCGGGCTACTACGATCGGCGAGTTTGGTTCTAGAGTCAGTTGCCCCACGGAGGATACAAGGGCTTCTTCAGGGAAGTCTCCGGTGACATCGTGAACCATCAAGATGATCTTTGACGCGGCCACGAGCGCGTCATGCCTGTCTGCCATTGCTGTGGCGCCGGTGTGGGACTGTTCGCCGAGTACTTCAATGTCGAGTTTCTGCGTGTACCAGCTGCTGTCCACTAGTCCAATGTTGGTGGACTCACGTTCAAGGATCCTTCCCTGCTCAATGTGGATTTCAGCGTAGCTGGCCACATGTGGTGCCGGATCCGCTCCAAGGTAGCCGATGGTAGTCAGCGCCTCGCGTACAGATGTGCCTTGAAGATCGGTGACATTGAGCATTTGTTCCCGGTCAAAGAGTCCTGTGAATACAGAACTTCCCATGACACTGGGTGCAAACCGGCCGCCCTCTTCGTTGAACCAATTCACCACGGCCAGATTGAGGCGAGGGGCTGTGCCGGATTCGGCGACTTCAGCCTCTACTGCCCGGGCTCCGTGCAAAGCTGCGATAACTCCGTAGGCACCGTCGAAGCGTCCACCGCGCGGCTGGCTGTCCAAGTGTGAACCAAGCACAACAAAGGGAGCTCCTGGACTCCACTCGATGAGTCCGAACATGTTGCCTATGGAGTCGATTCGCAGTTCCCAGCCAGCCTCGCGGACCCAGTTCGCAAACCAATCTCGACTCTGGGCGTCCTCTGGTGTGGCGGCCTGTCGATCAACCCCGTTATTGGCGGTTGCTCCGATAATGGCAACCTGGTGGAAGTCTTTCAGAAATGCACTGGTGCTCATGGAGTGTCCTTGTCCAATGATGTAAGTGATAGGGAGCCGCTAGCCCAAGCGGCCACGGGTTTCGGGCACCTTGGTGAAGACGACAAGGAGTAGGACGACGGCGGCGGCCACCGACATGTAGACCCCAGGGGAGTATGGAACGGCAGTGGCACCCACGAGCGCTGTTCCGATGAAAGGGGCCGTCCCGCCGAAGATTGCATAGCCGCAGTTGTAGCTAATGGCCGCAGAGGTGAAGCGCGTCTTCGTGGTGAAGATTTCAACAAAGAAGGTGTAACAGCCGCCGCCGTAAAGGCAAAGCGGCAGTACGAACAGGGCCTGGCCCAGCAGGGCAAGAGGAAGGCTCCCGCTGGTGACGAGCATGAAGCTGGGTACGGACAGGATGGCGAGGGCCGCCGAGCCTGCGATCAGCATCGGTTTTCGTCCCACCCGGTCACCGATTCGGCCGAAGACGGGGAGCAGTAGAGCGTATAGGGCAAGTGCAGCTGCGTTAGCCAGCAGCGATTGTTCACGGCTTAGGTGCCCGGTGGTCTGCACGTACGAGACGAAGTAAGCCGATAGGAAGTAGAATCCCATGGCAGTCAGCCCCATGACGAAGATGACTTGGACCATCCGCAATTTATTGTTACGGAAGGTGTCCTGAATGGGGCTAAATTCCTTGCCAACCTCAGCTTTGGCGTTTTGGAAGGTGCGGCTTTCCTCGGTGCGTGTGCGGATCCAGACTCCGAACAACGCCAATGGCAGTGCGAGGAGGAATGGTACACGCCAGCCCCAGGACATGAACTGGTCATTGCTCATTGACTGGCTCAGGATCAAGATCAGCGAGCCTGCAACTACTGAGGGAAGAGCTGTGGCGGCAATGGTGATGTTGAGCCAGAAGCCGCGCTTGTTGACCGGTGCGTGTTCAAAGACAAATGAGGGTGCACCCACGGACTCACCACCAGCCGAAAAGCCTTGGATGAGGCGGCAAAGCACCAGTAGCACCGGAGCCCATGCTCCAATCTGCTCGTGCCCGGGCAATAGTCCCATCGCAGCCGTGGCCCCGCCGATTCCCAGCAGTGTGATGGAGAGGACGCCGCGGCGGCCGATCTTGTCACCCAAAGCTCCGAAGAAAAGACCACCCAGCGGGCGAACCACGAAGGCAACTCCAAACGTGGCGAAGGTAGCGAGCATGGCAGCGACTGGGCTGTCCCCAGGGAAGAATATATGCGAAAGCGTGACGGCGGTTAGACCGTACAGGGCGAAGTCATAGAACTCGATGAACTGGCCCACGCTGCCACCGAGCAGGACTCGCTTCTGCATGGACGTCATCTTTTTTATTGGAGATTGTTCGTGGGCTCGCGGGATGCCGCCGATAGTCTCGGCCAGCGTGGTGTCATTCACGGTCATGAGCGAGCCACCCCGTTTGTTACCCGGGCGTTTCCTAACTGGAACTGAACCATCGAATCTCCTTCGGCTAACAGGGTCTCTTCCTAGTCGGCGACTTCGCCAACTGCATCAACTGTGTGTGGCGTGGCTCACATCTGTCCAATTGATTGTTTTTGATTCGATGATCAATTTTATTTATATGCGAGTATGCGGAAGGGCTGGCTAAGCAGTTGCGGCCCGGTATACCTGGGCGCAGGTCTCCTCGAAAGCTAGGGTTCGCCGTGTTGGCGTCACGCCTTCGGGGCGCACCAGCATCACCGTGATCGGGGG
>JABBNV010000051.1:3310-11551 GCA_019352125.1 Acidobacteriota bacterium
GCCTCCGGAATACGTGACGTCACTGTGGATTCGTTGATTGAGAAGGGCGTACCCATGCCCCTTGGCTACAAAGGAGCGGACAGTTTCATAGCCTGCGAAGCGGTGGCGGATATCGGGCTGCACGCCGGCCAGGGCGTAGAGCTGCTGGTAATATTCGCGGCTGTGCGGGAGGTCCAGCAAGATGGTTGGTTCGCCTTCGAGCTCCTTGAGAGTGATGCTCAGATCAGGGCGTGACGCGCCCGGATGGTCTGCAGCCACCAATACATGCGGGGGGATACGTTCCAGTACCTGATGACTGAATCCACGGCCTAGCCCCAGGCCGTACATGAGAGCCGTATCGCACTGGCCCTCCAGCAGTGCAATCTGGAGCTCGGCAAGATCAGCCTCGATGAAGGAGACGGCCACGCCGGGATGCTGGGCTTCGAACGTCTGCAGGATGGTGGGCAGTCGGAACGGAGCGAGCGGCGCGAAAACACCAACTTTGAGTTCGCCCACGAGGGATGTCCCGACGCCATGGACCGATTCGTAGAGGTGGTCAGCTTGGTCCAGGAAGACCTTAATGTCCAGAGCGAGCTGGCGCCCGGAGGCTGTTAACCGCAGCCTGCGAGTTTTGAGCCGGACAAAAAGCTGGGTGCTGAGACTGGCTTCGAGTTGTGACAGTGATGCTGACAGCGTTGATTGCGTCACGTGCAGTTGTTCTGCCGCCGCGGTCATGTTCTCTAGTTCGGCGACGACAGCAAAGTAGCGCAGCTGCGTCAGGGTGAAGGGCTTGGCCATGGCTCCATACTGTCACCTAGGGCTGATCGCTCCGTAGGTGGTGCAGCAGCAGCGCTACATGCAGCGAGGTGCGAGATTCCGCGTCGTTAAGGTCAACGGCCAGCAGCTCTTCCAGTTTTGCCAGTCGGGAGTAGAGAGTGGGCCTGCTGAGGTAGCCATTGCGGGCTAGCGCAGCCTTGTTCCCACCTGATTCCAGATAGTGCCCTAGTAGATCCAGCAGACGGTCTCGTGCATTGGTCTCTAGATTGAGAATGCCGCCCAGCTCCGATTCTGCGAATTGTTGAACTCGAGGATCATTGCGGAGCAGGGTCAGCAAACCTCGAAGCCGAATGTCCGTGGCTCGGTAGAAAGGCAGTCCGGGCCCGGGAAGGGTTGCCGCTGCTTCGGCTACCTGCGCTGCTTCATCAATTCCGGCGCCCGCCGCGAGCAAGGTGCTGTTAATGCGCCCTACGCCGATTCGCCAGGGGGTACCTCCGCCATGGGCATAGGCAATCAGTGCGTCTGCGATCCGATCCAAGGTAGCGTCCTCGAGTTGGGCGGCTTGCAGCGCCAGAATCATTCCGACGGATCCGGAATGGATGCTTGCTGTTAGCGCGCTGCCGGACATGGACTTTAGCCTTCTGGCTAGCAGGTCCAGCAGTTCACGTTCCTCTTGCTGCCCCGCTAGGGGATCTTTGGTTCCCGGCGTTGATTCAGGCGCCAGGTTGCCCAGGGCAGGAGCGCGGAAAGCCACGGGTAGGTAGAACGGTGCGCGCTTGAGGCCCAGGGATCCGGCACGTGCCAGAGCATCTGCCTCGCTTAGTCCGCGGGGGTTGCGAAGGATGCTGAGTAGGCCAGCTTGGGCCTGCTGCGAAAGGTCCCGCTGGTCCCTTTCTGCGAGACGGTTGATGGCCAGGGTCTGGGCGGCTCGCTCCAACACCATAGCCGCAGCGTCGTCGTCGGCTGTGGGTGTGGGTACTACCAACCGCCCCCAGAGCTGGCTGCGAACACCCACAGGGACGTGGAGCCACTGCTCCTGGCCGGCGCGGGCAGTGCGGGCGGAGGACGGTGTGCTGCGGGAACGTCGCTCCCAGTCACCTAGCAGTTCTGCAACGGGCAGTTGCCGTGCTGCGTGGGCCAGCACCAGATGTTGGAGGTCTTCCAAAATGACCGGGGCGCCTATCATCTGCGCGGCCTGTTCAACTACCTGCTGTGTCCCGGCGCTTTCCAGGCTCAATTGGGTAAAGGCCTCGTGGATGTCGCGGGCATGTTCCACCCGTTCCAGTTGCTCGGCCACGATCATGCGGTGCACGGTTTCGGTGATGACCACAAAGCGTACGCGGCGTTCCAGAGCAATAACCGTCAGCTTTGAGCGTTGGGCTGCTGTGCGCAGTGCGGCAAGGCTGCGGTTACGCTGGCCAGCGAGTTCTACGATCAGGCCCGCAGCACCGGCCCGCTCGAGTGAGCGAAGGAATGACGGGGTTTGGCTTGGGTCCTTTTCAAGCTCCAGACCGGTGGTGAGCACCAGCTCGCCACCGGAGAGTAGCCCGGTGACATCCAGCAGCTCACTCACGTGGACCCAACGCACGGGGGTGTCCAACCCGCCCTGGCCGCCTAGCAAAACGGGCCCGGCCTCTTGGACGACGGCGAGGTCAAGAATGGAGCGGATAGTTGGCAACATTTACATAGTGTAAGCGAAATCGCTGCACTCATTACAGTATGCAAATTCCGGTGAAGCCGCTCGGGCGCGAGGCTTAGATCACGGACCACACTAAGTGATGCCGTGATCACCTTACGTACAGGAGAAGCCACGCATTGAAGACCATTGAGCATTGGATCAACGGCACCTACAGTCCGGCAGGGGAGCGCACTGCATCGGTAACTAATCCCGCCACAGGAAAGGTCACCGCCCAGGTAGCCCTGGCCAGCGTTCAGGATGCCAACGCCGCCGTCGCCGCCGCTAAAGCTGCGTTCCCGGCATGGCGGGATACATCCCTGACTCGCCGCACTCAGATCCTTTTTGCCTTCCGAGAATTGCTGAATGCTCGCAAGGGGGAGTTGGCCGCGATCATTACCTCCGAGCACGGCAAGGTGCTCGATGACGCGCTGGGGGAAGTTACCCGCGGCCAGGAAGTCGTAGAGTTTGCCTGCGGCATGCCGCACCTGATGAAGGGTAGCTACACGGAAAACGCCTCCACCACGGTGGACATTCACTCCGTGCGCCAGTCGCTGGGGCCCGTAGCCATCATTAGCCCGTTCAACTTCCCAGCCATGGTGCCCATGTGGTTCTTCCCGGTGGCCATTGCGGCGGGGAATACCGTCATCATCAAGCCCAGTGAAAAAGTGCCGACGGCGGCAGTCTGGATGGCGGAACTGTGGAAGGAAGCTGGACTGCCGGATGGCGTGTTCAATGTCCTCCAGGGGGACAAGGTGGCTGTAGATTCGCTACTGACTCACCCGGATGTGAAGGCGGTTTCCTTTGTGGGCTCCACTCCCATTGCCAAATACGTTTACCAAACGGCCACGGCCCACGGGAAGCGGGTTCAGGCACTCGGCGGAGCAAAGAATCACATGATCGTCCTGCCGGATGCAGATCTGGACCTCGCTGCAGACGCCGCGATCAACGCTGGCTTTGGCTCCGCGGGTGAGCGCTGCATGGCCATTTCGGCGCTGCTGGCCGTGGGGGATATTGCGGATGAGCTGGTGGCAAAAATTGCTCAGCGTGCAAAAGCCCTCCGCACTGGCGATGGTCTCCGTGGTTGTGACATGGGGCCGCTGGTCACCTCGGTGCACCGTGACAAGGTCTCCGGGTACGTTGACGCGGGCGAGGAAGCCGGCGCCACGCTGGTGGTGGACGGCCGCGCGGTTGCGCCCGACGCGGAGGGGGACGGCTTCTTTGTTGGCCCCACCCTGTTCGACAACGTCACTACGGACATGTCTATTTACAGCGACGAGATTTTTGGTCCGGTGCTTTCGGTGCTGCGAGTGGACAGCTTCGATGATGCTTTGGCCACCATCAACGCCAACCCTTACGGAAACGGCACCGCCATTTTCACGAACGACGGCGGTGCAGCGCGCCGCTTCCAGAACGAGGTGGAGGTAGGCATGGTGGGCGTTAATGTTCCTGTCCCCGTGCCGATGGCGTACTACTCCTTTGGCGGATGGAAGAACTCTCTGTTCGGAGACACGCCCGCCCACGGCACCGAAGGGGTGAGCTTCTTTACCCGAGGCAAGGTCGTCACCACCCGCTGGGTGGATCCCAGCCACGGCGGCATCAACCTAGGCTTTCCGCAAAACGCTTGACACGATCATCTTGAAAAACTTCTGACGAAAGATACGTACATGACTTCCATCATTGACAACGGCCCCGCAGTAACGCAGCCGTCCCCAGAGATTGACACAGCAGCCGCCCGCCGGGCCTACGAGCTGGACCGCAAACACGTGTTCCATTCATGGTCCGCCCAGGATCTGCTGGACCCGATGGTTATTTCTGCTGCGCAAGGATCCTGGGTGTGGGACGGGGAGGGGAAGAAGTATCTGGACTTCTCCTCGCAGCTGGTCAATACCAACATTGGCCACCAGCACCCCACCGTGGTGGCAGCCATCGCCGCCCAGGCGGCGAAACTTTGCACCATCGCTCCCAGTTATGTCAACGAGGCTAGATCAGAAGCTGCCCGCCTGATTACGGAGCGGACGCCTGGGGAACTGAACAAGCTGTTCTTCACCAATGGCGGCGCCGATGCCAATGAGCACGCTGTACGCATGGCACGGTTACACACCGGTAAAACCAAGGTTCTCTCCGCATACCGCTCCTACCATGGTGGGACGCAACTGGCAGTCAACATCACGGGGGATCCACGGCGTTGGGCCAATGATAGTGCCAGTACCGGCACGGTCCATTTCTTTCCGCCCTACCTGTACCGCACCAGCTTCCACTCCACCACTGAGGCGGAGGAGAGCCAACGGGCCCTCGAACACCTGGAGCAGCTCATTGGCTTCGAAGGCCCGGACACCATCGCCGCTTTGGTGCTGGAGTCCGTGCCGGGTTCGGCGGGCATCTACGTTCCCCCAGCGGGTTACATGCAGGGTGTGCGGGAACTCTGCACTAAGTACGGCATCATCTTCATTGCTGATGAGGTCATGACGGGCTTTGGCCGAACCGGCAAGTGGTTCGCCGTGGAGAACTTTGACGTGGTACCGGACCTGATGACGTTCGCCAAGGGAGTCAACTCCGGCTACGTTCCCTTGGGTGGCGTAGCCATCAGCCCGGAAATTGCCGCGACGTTTGGCAAGCGCGTCTACCCTGGTGGGCTGACGTATTCGGGCCATCCGCTCGCCACGGCAGCGGCTGTCGCCACCATCAACACCATGGCAGCTGAGGGCATGGTGGAGCACGCGGCCAAGCTCGGCACCGATGTTATTGGCCCCGCACTGGCCGGTTTTGCCGAGCGTCACCCCTCCGTTGGCGAAGTGCGTGGTCTGGGTGTCTTCTGGGCCATTGAACTGGTCAAGGACCGCGAAACGAGAGAGCCGCTAGCACCCTACGGCTCCTCCAGTCCGGAAATGAACCAGCTCATTGGTGCCTGCAAGTCCCGTGGGCTGCTTCCCTTTGCCAACTTCAACCGCATCCATGTGGTTCCGCCGTGTAATACCAGCGTCGAGGACACACAGGCGGGCCTCGCCATTCTGGACGAGGTGCTCAGCATTGCGGATGGCTTCACCGCCAACGCCTAGCAGGCACGAGGAAAAACAAACCAAAAAAGGAATGAACGACGGCGGGCAGCCCTGAGCGGTAGCCCGCCGTCGGCTATTTGATCGACGTGGATTTAATACCGGACATGATGGACAGGCCAGCAAGTGGGGGCTCTTGGGACTGGGACATTTGAGTCACTAGACAGGCAATTTGCTGACCAATTTGTTCCGTGGTGCCGCCCATACTGGGGCCACTGAGCCCTTCCATGCTGCCCAGCACCTGAACAGTGGCAGCTTCTATGGCCAGTGCTGCGTCAGCCTCGCCCAGATGGGCCAGACACATGGCCAGGGACATGATGGCTCCGGCGGGATTGGCGTAGCCCATGCCCGCGATGTCCGGTGCGGAGCCGTGAATTGCCTCAAACATACTGGGGCTGCAGCCATCAAGGTTGAGATTCGCGCTCGCCGCCACCCCTAGCCCTCCCTGGATTACCGCGCCAAGGTCCGTGATGATGTCACCAAAAAGGTTGTCCGTAACTACTACATCGAAGCGTTCTGGTGAGATGGGCAGGTGGAAGCACATGGCATCCACATGCACATAGTCTGTTTCCACGTCTGGGTAGCGGGCGGCTAAGTCATTAACCGTGTCCTGCCATAGCTTGCCAGCTTCAACCAGAATGTTCGTCTTGTGGCACAGCGTCAGCTTCTTTCGCCGTGAGGATGCCAGGCGGAAGGCGTAGTCCACCACGCGTTCAACGCCTGCGCGGGTGTTTACTGACTCTTGGATTGCCACTGCCCGGGGTGTGCCGGCATGGACCGTGGAGCCGCGGCCCACATATGCGCCCTCCGTGTTTTCCCGCACTATGACCAGGTTGCATCGCTCTGGGGTCAGCCCAACAATGGGCGTCTTCACGCCCGGGAACAGACGTACCGGCCTCAGGTTGACTGATTGATCGAAGCGTTGGCGCATGGCAAGGATAAATCCGCGTTCAAGGATGCCGGGGGCCACTGAGGGATCACCCATGGAGCCAAAGAGGATGGCGTCATTGGCTCGAAGCCGTTGTTCAATGTCCGTGCTGAAGAGCTCTCCGGTGGCTAGGTAGTGCTTGGCTCCTGCGGCAATGTGGTCACGTGTAGAACTGAATCCAAAGGCACGCTCGGCCGCGTCCAAAACGGCTAGTGCGCATTGCGTAACCTCCGGGCCGATCCCGTCACCAGGTACAACGGCCAGCCGATAGTTTCGCTGGTTTTCAGTCAAGCTCAGTTCACTGGTCATATCCGTTGCCTCCACCATGATTCGCTAGTAGTCTGCTTATATTACTGGTAAGACCAGTCGATAGCTAGGGGGTCTTACCATGCCCCATGCCCTCGAGCGCACCAGCGCCAACGGAAAGGACGTGCGATGAGCACCACTGCTATGTCAATTGCTAATCAGGAGCATCAATTGCCCATTGGCGATGCGGGGCTGCCTGCAATTTCCCACGCGGACGTTGTCTTTCCTTTTGACGGCTCCGTCATTGGCACCGCGCCGGTGGGCGACGCTGCCAGTGCAGGCATCGCCATGACGGAGGCAGTAACCGTTCTTGCAAACATTGCAGCAACTACCTCGGGTGCACGCCGAGCTCTGCTGGTAGACATTCAACAAGCACTGGCGGATCGATCCGATGAGTTTGAGCAACTTCTAGTGCTTGAAACCGGAAAGCCTGCGGTGGATTGCGCGGTTGAGATGGCCCGCACGCTCACCACCTGGACGGCTGCTGCTGAAGAGGTTTCCAGGAGTAACGGTGAGACGGTTCCGTTGGACTTGCAGCCCCTCGGGGCAGGCATGCTGGGCTACTTTACCCGGCGCCCGCTGGGCGTTGTTGTAGGCATAGCCGGATTCAACTACCCCGTACTGTTGGCCACCCACAAGATTGCACCAGCGCTGGCGGCCGGTTGCCCTATAGTGGTGAAGCCATCTCCGGACACGCCGCTGGCAACGCTGATGCTGGTGGAGCTGATCCGCGAGGTGCTGGCCGCCCACGGCTTGCCACGGGCCATCGTTCAGATGGTCAACGGAGGCATCGAGGTGGGTGAGGCTCTGGTGCGCGACTCCCGTGCCGCCGTCGTTTCATTCACTGGTTCTGCCAGCGTTGGGCACCAGATTGCAAAGGACGCAGCCCCTCGCAAGGCGGTCTTGGAACTCGGCTCCAACACAGGTCTGATAGTCGACGACGACGCGGATGTAGACGCAGCGGTTGATGCAGTGATCCGTGGTGGCTTCTACGCGAATGGGCAGGCCTGCATCTCTGTTCAGCGTGTGCTGCTGCTGCCGGCTGTCGCTGCGGAGTTCAGCCAGAAGCTAACCGCACGCCTCCACGAAGTTGTGGTGGGGGACCCGAGGGATCGGGCTACGCGCGTGGCTCCTGTTATCAATGCTGCTTCGGCCGCGCGGATTCGCTCCTGGGTGAGCGATGCTGTGGATCAAGGCGCAACGGTGGTGGCGTCAAATGCACCAACCCATGATGCTTCCGCGGAAACCGTTGGAGGCACAAAGTCCCTCGTGTACCCCACAGTGCTGGCCAACGTACCGCGTACCTCGCCACTGTGGTGTGAGGAGATTTTTGGCCCGGTGGTGTGCCTGGATACGGTGGACACCATGGATGCCGCGATTGACCTGGTTAATGATTCCCGTTATGGGCTCCAGGCATCCGTATTCACGCGTTCTTTGGCCAACGCTTTTGCCGCGATCAACCGCCTGGACGTGGGTGGCGTGGTGGTCAATGAAATTCCTGGCTTCCGCTCTGACATCAT
>JABBNV010000051.1:11561-13591 GCA_019352125.1 Acidobacteriota bacterium
CATCATGCCTTACGGCGGCGTGAAAGATTCGGGCGTCGGGAGGGAAGGGCCACGCTGGGCCATTGAGGAATTCACCACAACCCGTATGGCCATGATCCGCCCCGCTTGATCCAGACTTGTCCAAGAACTTCAGCGAATTAAGGAACTAATGTGAATTCAGCCGTCGACTATACTCAACTGTTTCGCATGGATGGACGCCTAGCCATGGTGATCGGAGCCGGCAGTGGCATCGGCCGTGAATCGGCACTGGCTCTGGCTGCTCAGGGCGCCACCGTGATCTGTGCGGACCGTAACGTCCAAGCTGCCGAGGAGACAGCTGCGCTGGCTGCGGGTTCCGCCTCCGCCCTTGCCCTGGATGTGACTGACAACGCTGCTGTGGAAGCAGTAGCGGCCGCGTATCCAGCCTTGGATTCATTGGTCTTCACGGCTGCCACCAACGTGCGTAAGCGCATTGCTGACTACACCATGGAGGAGTTTGACCGGGTGGTGAATCTGAACCTCAAAGCCTCCTTTGGGCTCATCCGGGCGTTCGCACCGCAGATGGCGGCGCGCGGCCGAGGTTCCATCACCGGTTTCGCATCTATCCGAGCCACCGTAGTGGAACCCGGGCAGGGCGCCTACGCTGCCACGAAGGCGGGGTTGGTGCAGCTCCTGCGCACTGCTGCAGCCGAATTCGGCCCACAGGGTGTCCGGGTGAATGCCATCGCGCCGGGCGTGGTGGAGACTCCGCTGACGGCCCAGATCAAGGCCAATCCCGAATGGTATGACGCCTATGCGAACAAGAGTGCACTGGGGCGCTGGTCACGGCCGGATGAGCTTGCCGGTGCCGTTGTGTACCTGGCCTCTGACGCCGCCAGTTTTGTCACAGGTTCCGTATTGACCGTCGACGGCGGTTGGACCGCCATCGACGGACGGTTTACCCCGCCAGCCTGAGCTAGTTTTGCGAGGAGGCATGCGTCCAATCGGGGACCATGTCTCCTCGCACTGTCTCAAACCAGGCTGCAGCTGCCAGGACCTTGTCATCGGCGCCAATCTGCCCCACCACCTGCAGGCCTATGGTGCGCCCGTCTGCGGTGAAACCGCAGTTGACGGTGGCCGCAGGCTGACCGGACATGTTGTACGGCATGGTGAACGAGATGTGTGCCATGGGCAGGTCAGGATCATCCACCGGCATCGGCATTTCGGCAGGGAACGCGGCCATCGGTGCAACCGGGGAGAGCACCAAGTCAAAGCCCCGGGTGGCTGCGATGGTTGCTGCCTGAACTTGTGCAAACCGGTGGTAATGCTCCATGGTGGCAACGCCGTCGTAGTCCTTGCCGCCCGTGCACCAACGGGCAATGTAGGGCAGCACGTTCTCTCGCTGCTGTTCATCCAGCGCACTGTAATCCGCCCAGGAGCGGGTGCGCCAGAAGGCGTCAATCCCGGCCAGCTGATCCGCCGTCATGAACGGTGGAACTTCCCGGACGCTGGCTCCGGCTGCGGAGAAGAGCTCTGCTGCGCGCTGCACGGCCGCAGCAATCTCCGGATCAACTTCCGCTCCAGAACCGGCGTCCAGTTGCAGCCCCACACGCAATCCTGCGGGGGAGATGGGGCCGGAGAACCACTCCATCGCAGGGTACGGGCGGGTGGAGTAGTCACGCGTGTCCGGCTGAGCGATGATGCTCATGAGGGCGGCAGCATCCGCCACCGTGCGGGTCAGGGGACCGGCAGCCCGGCCCAAATAAGGCGCATGCAATGGAACCAAGCCCGCACTGGGCTTCAGGGTGGCCAGTCCGGACCAGGTGCCGGGCAATCGGATTGAACCGCCAATGTCCGTTCCCACATGCATGGGCCCGTATCCGGCGGCGGCTGCGGCTCCCGCGCCGGCGCTAGAGCCACCGGTGGTCAGGGCAGGGTTCAAGGCGTTGCGGGTGATCCCATGCCGCGAGGACACGCCGGAGGAGAGCATTCCCCAGTCCGGCATGGTCGTGGAGCCAAGGACCACCACCCCTGCTTCCGCCAACCGGTCCGTGATGGGTGCGTTTTCCGTT
>JABBNV010000051.1:13601-14063 GCA_019352125.1 Acidobacteriota bacterium
CTTCACAGTGGCCGGAACGCCGTCGAACGCGGAAAGCTGAGTGCCGGAGGCCCAGCGCTTCGCAGAGGCTTCAGCATCACGGCGCACTTGTTCCGGGTCATGAACGTAAAACGCGTTCAGTACCGGTTCCCGCTCCGCAATACGAGCCAGCACTGACTCCGCAACCTCGCGTGGATCCAGGCCAGCGGCATAGCCCGCGGAGAGCTCGGCGGCGGAAAAATCTGCTTCGTTCCGGTTCATTGATGGTCCTTTCAAGCGTTGGTGGCGCGGCCTACTGACCTTGGGATGCTTGGAGTTCCTTGGCGAGGACTTCCGCGCGCACATTCATGGAACTGGCCACAAGTTTTTGCGTATAGGGGTGCTGGGGTTTTCCAGGGTTTTGAATGTGAAACACATTCATATATTTTGTAGGCGAAATGGCTCCACGCTTGTTTAGGGCGGCGTTGCATACTAGCTTTAGGG
>JABBNV010000052.1:0-383 GCA_019352125.1 Acidobacteriota bacterium
CCAGATAACTACGCGACCCACACTGCGACTCTTCAAACATCCCCTGGAGTGTCTCGTGAACGGTCGTTTATTGGACAACCTGATTGGCGATCGTCACAGACTCTGAACGATTAGCGCGGTCCCAAATACAATGACCAGGCCGTTTCCCGCAATCGCGGTCCACTTCCGGAACGACGGCCCCGTCTTCCGTTGAAGTCCGGCTCCGAGGGCGACGAGTAGACCCTGCCAAGCCAAGGATGCGACGCCAACACCTGCGGCGAAGGCAATCGCCGTCGAAGGTGAATCCGTGAACTGGTTCAGTCCGGCCAAGATCGCGGCGAAGTACACCAAGGTGGCGGGGTTGAGTGCAGTCAGACCTAGGAAGAGGAGATACCGCTGGCCTG
>JABBNV010000052.1:393-1477 GCA_019352125.1 Acidobacteriota bacterium
TGCGTAGCCCGGGGCTGCAGGGTTGTAGTCCGTGGCCGGCGTGTACGGTTGAGCGGGGACGGTTGCAGGAGCAGTGGGCTGAGAGCTGGGAGGTGGCGGGGTTGAGTGCAGTCAGACCTAGGAAGAGGAGATACCGCTGGCCTGACGTGCTGGAGCGTCCCGTCGGCCGGTCCGCCTCGGGTGTCTTCACTCGCCGGTTTTTCAGGAGGCCCTGCACTCCCAGAGCGATGACGGCGAAGCCTCCGAGAACTTGTGGCCACGGAGTCCAGCTCTTCACGATCGGGCCGGCGAGCGTACCCGCAGCGACTGCGACCGTGCAATACAGAACGTCCACAGTTGCCACGGCGGCCGCTGCAGGCATGCCTCTGCGCAGCCCGCGGGTAATACCCTCCTGAAGGAGGAGAATCCCGATCGCTCCGAGAGGAGCCGCAAGAGCGAGACCTGCCACCGAGCCTGAAAGAAATGAGAAGAGAACATCCATGCCGACGACACTAACGCTGGGTCACGGCAGGCACAGTGCTTTCCATCAGTTGAACGGGATAATTGGTTGCATGGACGCTGTAGACGGAGAAATCCTTGACGAATTGCGAGTGAACGGTCGGGCATCGTTCAGTGAGCTCGGCCGCTTGATCGGATTGAGCACGAATGCGACAGCGGCTCGTGTGCGTCGCCTCGAGCGCAACGGCGTCATCATCGGGTACCGCGCGATCCTCGGCTCCGACGTCCCCGCCAGCGAAGAGGGGCTCGAAGCGTTTATAGACGTGCGACTCGACCCCGGGCGCAACTCAGAGGACTTTCTCGCGTGGACCCGTCGCATACCCGAAGTCAGAGACGCCGTTCACGTCACGGGAGCCTACGACTACCTCGTCCACATCCGGGTCCCCAGCACTGTCGCTCTCGATAGGCTCCTGCGCAGCCTGAAGAACGACGGAGGCGCAACCCACACCCAGACCCGCCTGGCCCTCAGATAGGCCAAGATACCGCAAACATTGCCAACTCAGGGACCAGCCTACGTGCAGCAGGGGCAACCAATAGCGCTGTGAAAACGCGGCCATATAACGCCGCGATTCATACACGCATAGGA
>JABBNV010000052.1:1487-13526 GCA_019352125.1 Acidobacteriota bacterium
TCGGAAGTGTCTCGTGGACGATTGATTCCGACAAGTCTCGCCTGCAGGCAATTCCCGGCTCGTGTGGTGGGGCGAAAAGGCGTCGATGTACTGCGCAAGCGAAAGATCGCCACCAATGTGGCTGAACTGGACCCGGAAGAATCCGCTTCAGCAGGCCCCGCGACGACACAGCTCTGAGCCTCGCCGAGGGTGCAGTCACCGCACTCATCCGGCGGGCGGGAGACCAGTTGCCGGGCGCCGTCATTGGCAGCATTCGTTTTGACAGGGATATCACCACACTTGGCACCCCCGTTGGTGTCCGAGTGTATATCAGCGCGCTCGCTGGCACTGTATGGCCCGCCCTAGTGGGAGTAGCCGAAGTCCATCCACCCAAGAACGTCTTGCCGGATGCACGGCAAAGCGTAGTACGCAATGACGACTCGGACCAAGTTGCCGTTTCTTTGCGGATCTCAGTGGCCGCCGGTCACAAAGCAACGGAAGTCCTGGCCGTGGTTGCGGCAGCCGTTCGTCACTTTCTGGACGCGCAAGCTACCGGTACTACCCACCAAATTGTCGTTAAGGTAGTGCGGTTCCTCTGAGATACGCCTGTTGACTCAACATCACGCTGGGGAATTAATCGCTTGCACTGGGACCCCAGGTGAACTGAGGCTTTTCTTTGGCAAGAAATGCTCGCACCCCAATCTCTGGATCCTCGCTAGCAACCAGCTGGCCCTGCCACCGTGTATTCTCCTCCCCCACCGTGTCCGGGCGGAAGACCATGGCATCGATAAGCTGTTTGGTGGCATGGATGGACAGCTGAGACCTCTGTGCCATCGTGTTTACGAACTCCAAAGCATCCGTCTCAAAGGACTCTTCTGGATACACCTTGGCAATCATTCCTAGGGCTTGCGCAGCTTCTGCGCTGACAGTTTCACTACTGAACAGCAGGTACTTGGTGGTAGCCGGGCCCAGCAGTTTGACCATCCGCTCAATTCCGGAGAGCGGGTAGATGATCCCCAGTTTGGCGGGCGTAATGCCAAAACGCGCGCTGGTTGACGCCAGCCGGACGTCGCAAGCCTGCGCTATTTGCCAGGCTCCACCCATGCAATAGCCCTCAACGAGGGCCACCGTTGGCTTGGCGAAATCGGCCAGCGCCGCCTCCGCCAGGCTGAGCACGCCGCCGTCGTGGTGGCCTGTTTCGTCGTCACGCAAAATATCCCGCACAGCGGAGATATCTGCCCCGGCGGAAAAGTCTTGCCCCTTGCCCCTGACGGCCACTACGCGCACACTCTCGGTGCTCGCCAGCTTGCGCAAAAGCGGGGGAAAAGATCGCCACATTGCGTCCGTCATGGCATTGCGCTTGCCCGGATTTTCAAGCCAGATGGTGGCTACAGCCCCGTCCTGGGTAACACTCAGTTTCCCGGTACCAACTTCCACGTCACTCGCGGCACTCTCGCCGCTCATTGTGTAACCGGCGCAGCAGCGTGAACTATACCGGCATCGACGAGTCCGGCGATCTGCGCCTCGCTGAGGTGCAGATCCGCCAATACCGCCAGAGTGTCCTCCCCGAGCTCCGGTGGCACCTTACGAATCGTCGGAGCCGCACCATTGACGGAGATGGGCCCACGCAGCAGGGGAAGCGCGGAGCCATCCGTGCGCGTAAGCTGCTGCACCATGTTCAGGGAACGCACCTGTGGATCGGCAAATACCTGTGCAAAGTTGTAGATCGGCCCTGCCGGAATTTTCACTTCACGCAGTCTGTCCACCCAGTTGGTGCCAGAGTCACGGGCCAGCAGAGCTTCCAGGCGGACCTGCAGGTCACCGCGGTTTTCTGCGCGGAGGCGGCCGGTGGCAAATTCGGCTTCATCGGCCAGTGTTGGTTCGCCCAACAGCACACAGAGTTGCTGCCATTGCTTCTCATTGCCCACAGCAATAATGATCGGAATATCCCCTGTGGCAAACACGCCGTAGGGAGAGAGCGACGGGTGGTTATTGCCCGCTGGTGTGGGGATCTGGCCCGTGCTGAGATACTTTTGCCCCTGAAAGCAGGAAAGCGAAATGGCCGCTTCAAGGAGCGACGTCGAAACTTCCGCTCCCTTGCCGCTGGAGACACGCCCTGCGAGCGCCGCAGCGATGCCAAACGCGGTGAAGATGCCGGAAACCATGTCGATGATGGGCACCCCCACACGGGTCATCGAGTCAGCGTCCGCGCCTGTAACGGACATGAGTCCGGACATGCCCTGCGCCACCTGATCCAGCCCTGCGGCTTGGCTCAGAGGTCCGCTGCTGCCAAAGCCGCTCACTGATGCAATCACCAAGGAGGGCTTTTCGGCCCGGAGCTCGGCAGGGTTCAAACCAATCTCTGCCAGCACACCAGGGCGGAAATTTTCCACCACCACGTCCGCATCCAGCGCCAATTGCCTCAGCAACTCCTGGCCCTTGGCACTATAGAAGTCCAGAGCAATGGAGGACTTTCCACGGTTGGTCGACTCAAAGTACAGGCTATGTTGACCCTCAAACGGTGGCCATTGCCGGGTTGAGTCCCCACCCTTGATGCTTTCAACCTTGGTGATACTGGCTCCCATGTCCGCCAAGAGAGCGGTGGCATACGGGCCAGCCAGCGCGCGGCTCAAATCAAGAACCTTGATGCCGGCCAGGGGCAGATTCGTTTGCTCAGACACCGCTAGGCCCTCCATGCCGCAGCTTTACATTGATCTGTTTGGTCTGTGTGAAGCCAGCCAGCATGCCTTCCAGCGAGACTTCCCGGCCCAGCCCGCTCTGCTTGTAGCCACCGTAGGATTGCCCCACCACTTGACCGCCACCCTGATTGACTTGCACCCAGCCAGCGTCCAGCCGGTGAGCGGTGCTGAGTGCGTTATCCAGGTTGTGACTCCACACGTAGGCCGCCAGCCCAAAGTGCGTGTCATTGGCCATCTCGATCACTTCGTCCTGGTCCGTCCAGGGGATCGCCACGAGTACGGGGCCAAAGATTTCTTCCTGAGACAACCGGTAATCATTCTTCGCACCGGAGAAAACGGTGGGCACGTGGTAGTACCCTTCCGTCAACGGTCCAGTTTCCGGCGTCTGGCCGCCCAGTACAGCAGTCATTCCCCCTTGACTTCGGCCTTCTGCCAAGTACTCGCTAATCTGCGAGTGCTGCTTGGCGTTAATGACCGCGCCCATGTCTGACGCTTCATCCAGGGGGTCACCCACCTTCATCGCGCCCAACTTGGCCACGAGTTTCTCCAGAACTTCGTCATAGATATCCCGGTGCAGGAACAGCCGGGACCCAGCAGTGCAGCTCTGCCCCTGGCGTGCGAAACGAGAGGCCAACAAGAGGCCATCCAACAAGTCATCATCAACGGAATCCGGGAACACAATGGAGGGGTTCTTCCCACCCAGCTCCAGGGACATGTGAGCTAGTCGTTCACCTGCCAAGGCCCCCACGCCACGGCCCACCTCGGTGGAACCGGTAAAGGACACTTTATCCACGCCAGGGTGCTTGGTCAGTGCATCCCCAATCACGCTGCCACGGCCGGTCATGGCATTGACTACGCCAGCGGGCAGGTGCTTATTGCAGACCTCCGCCAACAGCAAAATGGTGAGCGGGGCGTCGTCGGCCGCTTTCATAATCACGGTGTTTCCGGCCGCCAACGCGGCCGGAATCTTGAACCCAGCAATCATCAAAGGAGAGTTCCACGGCAGAATGCAGGCAACTACGCCCAGCGGCTCCAGCCGTGTGTACTGCAATTGGTCATCACCGGCGGGCAACGTAGTGCCCTTGACTTCGCCAGCAACGCCCGCAAAGTACCGGAAGAGGGCCACGAGTGTGGCTACCTCCGGGCGGGCCTGAGTACGCAATGCGTTGCCCGTATCCCAGGAGGTCAATCGCGCAAACTCTTCGCTTCTGGCCTCAATTTCATCGCCGATAGCCAATAGTGCCTTGGCACGAGCAGTGAAGTGCAAGGCCCGCCACGGCTTGAATGCCGCAGCCGCTGCCGCCACTGCGCGGTCCACGTCCGCCGCGTTCGACGCCGGAACGCGAGCAATCAGCTGCTCCCGACGTGCGGGGTTATGGACCTCGCGCCACTCACCCGTAACGGATTCACACCGTTCACCGTTGATCCACATGGGCCAATCACTGACCGGCGCATCCGGGCCAACGGTTATTTGAGAGTTACTAGTTTGCGTCATGTGAAGTTCCTTCTGCATTTGCGTTGCCTGAGCTTGAGTTGGCAAGGGTTCCATCCACTAACTGGACAATCTTGGAACAGTCCTTTCCGCCTTCGCCCGCTTCAATCAAAGCGGCAAACATCTTGGCCACTCGCTCCCCCATCACCAACGGAGTATCCGTAGCTTGGGCGGCGGCTATGGCCAACCCAACATCCTTAGCCGCCAGCTCGGCGGTGAAGGTGGGCGCAAAATCGTGATTCGACGCCGCAGTATCCACCACTCCGGGCAGCGGATACCAGGTACGCAGCGCCCAGCTGTCCCCGGAGGATACGGAGGCAATGTCCCAAAATACCTTCTTGTCCAGACCCAGCCGGTCTGCCAAGACAGCGCCCTCAGCAGTGGATGCCAAGTTGATGAAGAGCATCAGGTTGTTGCAGATCTTCGCAGCCTGACCGGTGGTGGGGCCCCCGGTGGGGATGATGTTTCTGGACATGGGCTTGATGTACTCGCTGGCCTCTGCCACGTAGGCGTCGTCGCCACCAATCATGAAGGTCAGAGTGCCGGCCTCGGCGCCGCTCATCCCACCCGAAACGGGCGCGTCAACAAAGCGAAACCCCCCAGCCGCCGCCGCCTCGTGAACCGCCCTGGCGGATTCAATATCGATCGTGGAGGAATCCACTAACAAAGTCTTCGTATCTGCGAGCGCCAAGAGACCGCCGTCGCCCAGGTAGACGGAGCGAACATGGTCGCCCTTGGGCAGCATGGTGAACACTACGTCTGCGCCGGAAACAACTTCGGCCGGGCTGCCAACAATGGTGACGCCGTTGGCCTGCGCCGCATCCAGTGCGTGCTGGCTTAAGTCAAAACCTTGAATGCGATGACCGGCCTTGACCAAATTGGCTGTCATGGGTCCCCCCATATTGCCGAGTCCAATCCATCCGATGACTGCCATGGCGAAAGCTCCTTTGCTAACCAATATTTGCCGCGCGTGCTACTGCAGCGTGCTACCGCTGTTGCCGCGCACTATGCCGGGTATGACCAGCCTCACATCTTGATACAGTGCATTCAAGAGCAATCTGGGCAGAGTAACTGTGCATCCATGCACAGCGGCCCTGATAGAAATCGGGTACAAGCCCGGCATAACCCGCGTTCAAGGAGTCCCATGGTCGATTTTCGGCGCTATCCGCACCCCGAGGATCTGTTGGTTCTGCTCACTGTGGCTCGATTGGGGCGCTTCACCGCGGTGGCTGAATCTCTCGAAACCACGCACACCACAATTTCGCGGCGCATCCAGGCCCTGGACAAGCAATTGGGCGGCCGAACCCTGGAGCGCAGCCAGCAAGGGTGGGAGCTCACCGAGTTGGGCCGCGCCGCCGTAGCAGCCGCAGAAGCCATCGAGTCCAGCCTCAGTTCGCTGGCAGGTCAGTTGGGCAATCAGTCAGACCCACTGGCTGGGTTGGTGCGCATTAGCGCGTCCGACGGGTTCGGCGCGAAGGTTGTTGCGCCCGCTCTTACCGCACTGCAGCACCAGCATCCCCTGCTCAAGGTGGAGTTGCTCAGTGCCACGCGCAGGGCAAGTCAAAACCGTTCCGGAGTAGATCTGGAGCTGGTGGCGGGGCATGTTGAAGAGTCACGCTTTGATCCAGTGTTTCTCTCCAACTACTACCTGCGCCTCTACGCCAGCGCGGGTTATTTGGCCAGGCACGGCACCCCGAAAACCGCCGCCGAGGCACAGTCACACCGGTTCGTTTCCTACGTGGAATCTGCCCTGCAAATACCGGAGTTGGGGCACCGTGCGGCAGGGCTGTCCGAGCCCTCGGCGGCTTTCCAGTCCACGGGGATTTTCTCTCAGATGGAATCCGTGAGGCACGACGGCGGCATTGGCATTTTGCCCTCATTCATGGTTTTTGGGGATCCAGACTTTGTGCCCGTTTTGCCGGACGTTTTTGAGCGCAAGCTTCAGTTCTGGGCGGTGGCGAGGCCAGAATCCTTACGCTCATCTGCGGTGCAGTCTGTGATCACAGCGTTGATCAGCGAGACGCAGAAGCAAGCCGTGGCGCTGGCCTCCTGACCGGAAGCGTTGCTCGACCGTTACCGGGCGCCCGGCTCACTCAGCCGGGACATGACGGCAGCACTACGGCCTAAAGAGCCTGCGGATCACGGTCCCGGCGGCCAGTGCGTCCAACGCTTCATTGATCTGGGCCAAAGGAACCGTATCCGTGTGAAGCAATTCCACCGGCAGTTTCCCATCGCGCCACAACTGAATATAGGCCGGGATGTCGCGTTCGGGTACCGCGTCACCCATATAAGAACCCAGCAGCCGCTTACCCGCACCAGCCAAGTCCAGGGCAGTGATGGTGAGTTGTGCGTCAGGGTGCGGAAGTCCCACCGAAACCACGGCGCCGCCCCGAGTAAGTAGGGGCATACAGGCTGCAATGACACCAGCTGAGCCAACCGCCTCAACTGCCACATCAACGCCGTCGCCCGTTGCCGCTTTGACTAACGATGCCGCCTCGGCAGGGGTCCCCACAGCCGTGGCGCCACTCTGCATGGCCAAGCTGTGTTTTCCCGCATTGGGGTCAATGGCAATGATGTGGGCAGCACCGGCAATCTTGGCGGCCATAATCGCCGAGAGCCCCACCGCACCGAGTCCAAAAACAATTACCGACTGTCCCTGAGAAACTTGCGCCGTATTGAAGACGGCGCCCATCCCTGTCAGCAGCGCGCAGCCGAACATCGCTGCTACTTCGTCGGGAACTTCGGGGTCAACTACCACTGCGGATTCGCGCGCCACAACGCCGTAATCAGCAAAGGCGGAGATTCCCAGGTGATGGTTAATCCGCTCACCCGACGGCGAGCGCAATAAGGCTGGTCCGTGCAACAAATCGCCACTTGCGTTGCTCACGGCACCTTCGTGGCAGAGCGCCGGTCGCCCAGCTAAGCAGGCCCGGCATTTACCGCAGCTCGGCACAAAAACCAGAACTATCTTGTCCCCCACGGCAACGTCGGAAACGCCGTCGCCCACGGAAACCACCCGCCCCACCGCCTCATGGCCAAGAGCCATGGGCAAGGGGCGTATCCGGGAGCCGTTCACCACGGACAGATCAGAATGGCACAGGCTGGAAAGGGAGATAGCTACTCCCAATTCCCCTGCCCGTGGCTCCGGCCTGTCCAATTCCTCCAGCTGCAGCGGCGCACTAGCGGCGTATGACACCTCATCATTGTTGGCCGGCAATGTGCGCAATACTGCAGCATGCATAGATTCTGTAGCGACGGCTCCCGGCATTTGCTAGACCGCTTTCCCAGCCTTGGCCTTCAACAGCGCGGCCGTTCCAGCAAGATCCGCTTCATCCACGTCCTTGAGCGAGATGCCCTTGGTTTCGCGCATGATCAATGTGGACACAAAGGTGATCGCACAAGCGCACAGCAGGTAGATGGCCACCGAAACCGAGGTCTTGGTGCTGCTCAGTAGTGCGGTGGCGATGATCGGGGCCAGTGAACCGGCCACAATCGAGGTCACCTGGTAGCCCAAGGAAACCCCCGAGTAGCGCATTCTGGTGGGGAACATTTCCGCCATGATGGACGGCTGGCCAGCGTACATCAGGCCATGGAACATCAAGCCAAGAATGATCGACAGCAGAATCACCAGGTCATTATTGGTATCCATCATGGGGAAGGCAAAGAATCCCCACGTTGCACCCAGCACCGCGCCAGCCATGTAGATGGGACGCCGTCCCACCTTGTCCGTCAGGCTGCCCACAAAAGGGACCCAGCAGAAGTGAATGGCATGGGCGATCAGTAGCAGCAGCAGGATTCGGGTTGTGTTCGCGTGAACTACCGTCTTCAGGTACGTAATGGAGAACGTCACCACCAAGTAGTAGATAACGTTCTCAGCAAAGCGAAGACCCATAGCGGTGAATACCCCACGCGGGTAACGACGGAATACTTCCACCACGCCGTAGCTGACGTGTGCGTTCTCTTCGACAACCTTGCGAGCCTCTTCGAAGATGGGAGCATCGCTAACCTTCGTGCGGATGTAGTAACCAATCAACACGATCACAGCGGACAGCCAGAATGCGACGCGCCAACCCCAGCTCAAGAAGGCTTCTGAAGACAGGGTTGAGGAGAGAACCAACAGCACCAGAGTTGCCAAGAGGTTTCCGGCAGGAACACCGGATTGCGGCCAGCTGGCCCAGAAGCCACGCGATTTGTTGGGGCTGTGTTCGGCCACCAGCAAAACAGCGCCGCCCCACTCGCCACCTACAGAGAATCCCTGCACAAAGCGGAGCACCACCAGCATGGCCGGAGCCCAGTAGCCCACCTGAGCAAATCCGGGCAGGCACCCCATCAAGAACGTGGAAACGCCGACCATGATGATGGAGAGCTGTAGCAATTTCTTGCGGCCAAACTTGTCACCAAAGTGCCCAAAGACGATGCCACCCAACGGCCTGGCCACGAAGCCAACGGCGTAGGTGATGAAGGCGTCCATGATCCCGTCGAGCTCGGTGTGAGCGTTCGGGAAGAACATCTTGCCAAAGACCAAAGTGGCTGCGGTGCCGTAAAGAAAGAATTCGTACCACTCCACCACGGTTCCGGCCATCGAGGCAGCTACTACCTTTTTCAGGCCGGAGGCCCTGCCCTCTTCCACTGCTTGGATACTGTTGCTCATCCACTTCTCCTTCGTGTCCACGTTGACACGCTGTGCTTGCTTGGTAGGTTACGTCGCCTTGCGGCTCGCTGCAGATAACTGTGACCCGCACCACAAGTAGACGGCTTCGATGAGTATGCCAGCGGCGTGGGAGCAGATCAAGCACCATTCGCGCAGAGATGCTCTGCATAAATGCACGCTTGAGCCGCGCCGCCGTCGGCAATCGCGCCTGAGCCCCCATGGAGCCTAGTCACAGGAAACCCTCAACTCACGCGCAGTAAGAAGCTAACGGCGCCCCATAGTTTCGAGGCAACACCATCTCGACTCTACGAAGGGCCACCATGTATTTCACCTATCTCCGCCGCGAGCTTGCCGGCCGCCGAAGGCAGACCATTATTGTCGCCGTCGGCATGGCTCTGGCTATCGCGCTCGTTATAGTCGTCAATTCCATCTCCTCCGGAATTAAAGATGCTCAGGCTTCAGTACTGTCCTCGGTCTACGGAGTAGGGACTGACATCACCGTGACTCAGAAGGCCGCAGCTCCAACTCAGGGCCAAGCGGGCGCCGGGCCTGGCGGTGGTGGCCAATTCGACTTCGGCCAGGACGCTGGCACCTCTTCCGGTGGCACCACCGCGATTTCCCAGTCCCGCTTGAGCACCTCCAGAGGCAGCACAGCCTTCGCAGATACCACCTTGTCCACCATCAAAAACGTCAATCACGTCAGCGGCGCGGCAGGCACCCTCGAGCTGACTAACATCTCCTTCAGCGGCACCCTTCCGGACCGGTCCCAGCGTCCCAGCCAGAGCCAAAGCGGAGGCACGTCCACGCCACCCGCTTCTGGCGCGGCAGGAGGCGGTAGCTCCTTCTCGGTAGATTCCTTTTCCGTAACCGGCCTGGATCCGGCTGCGGATGCCCTTGGCCCACTCTCGTCCGTCACGCTGAAGTCTGGGCGCACCCTTGCCGCGTCCGACGACGGCACTAACGTCGCCGTCGTCGACGCTACCTACGCCACCAGCAAGAGTCTCGCTGTGGATGGGAGCATCACGATTGGCGGAACGGCTTTCAAGATTGTTGGCATCGTTTCCTCCACCTCCACGGACGCCTCTACCGCCACTAACGTCTACATTCCCCTGGATACCGCCCAAAAGCTTTCGAACATGACGGGCAAAATCACCAATGTTTATGTCAAGGCCGATTCAAGTGCGAACATCTCAACAATCAAGGCGGATCTGCAAAAGCAACTCCCTGATACGACTGTAGCCACCCAGGAGGACTTGGCTTCAAGCGTTTCCGGTTCCCTGAGTACCACCGCGAGCCTGGTGTCCAACCTGGGCCTGTGGCTCTCCATTGGCTTGTTGGTGGCAGCCTTTGCACTGGCTGTTCTGTTCACCATTTCCGGGGTCTCGCGGCGCACCCGTGAATTTGGCACACTCAAGGCCATTGGCTGGTCCAACTGGCGGATCACCCGCCAAGTGGCGGGAGAATCGTTGGTGCAGGGCTTGATCGGCGGCGCGTGTGGCGTGGCCCTGGGGCTCTTGGCTACGCTGGCCATCAACATCGCTTCACCCACCCTGGCCGCTGGAGTATCCAGTGGCACATCGGGTCCATTCCAACGCTCTGGCGCGGCTGCTTCAGCGGGGTCCCCTGGCGCGCCTGGTGCATCCGGCTTGGCCGGTGGCCCTCCAGGCGGCGGCTTCGGCGGCCAAGCCAAGGAGGCAGTGACCAACATTGTGCTCCATGCGCCCCTCAGCCTCTGGATCATCCTTGGCGCAGTGGCCCTCTCCGTGGTAGGCGGACTCCTTGCCGGTGCCATTGGCGGATGGCGTGCAGCACGTTTGAGCCCTTCGGAGGCGTTGCGCAGTGTCGCTTAACCAGAACAGCACTGTTGCCACCAATTCCATCCCAGAAAGGGAATCCGTGATGTACCAACTCACCTCGGTCACTAAAAACTACGCGCACAAAGGCAAGACAGTGCGGGCCCTGGACGTGGCAGAATTGTCCATCCCTGCAGGCCAGATGGTGGCCATCCAAGGGCCAACCGGCGGAGGGAAATCAACGCTGCTGCAGATGCTGGGAGCACTGGACCGCCCCACATCGGGCAGCATCACCTTTGGCGGAAAAGATCTAGCTACGCTGAGATCAGCTCAGCTGGGGACCATCCGAGCCGAAAAGATCGGCTTCATTTTCCAGAACTTCAACCTGATTCCCACGCTCAACGCTGCGCAGAATGTTGAAACGGCTTTGGCTGTCAATGGCGTGGATAAGGCCGGGCGCAAGGAGCGGGCTCTCGAGGCACTGGCAGCGGTTGGTCTGGCGGACCGCGCGGATCACTTGCCGTCCGAGCTCTCTGGCGGGCAGCAACAGCGCGTGGCCATCGCTCGAGCACTGGTCAAGAATCCGCAGGTATTGCTGGCTGACGAGCCCACGGGAAATCTGGACGAAGCCATGCGTGACGAAGTAATGGAACTTCTGGAGCGGCAGTGGCGGGAGAAGAACCTCACCCTGATCATGGTCACCCATGATTCTGCCGTTGCGCGCCGGGCCCAACGCCGCCTCAGAATCGCCCACGGAAAGGTCACAGAGGCTAAGTAGCAATACTCGGAGGCCAATATCGGGTGCACAGGCTACTAGCCTGTGCACCCGATTTCTATGTCCAGCGACGACGAGCTGGCCACGGCGGCCCCGTCACAGCATGGAATTCTGGACCTTCGCTAGGTCAATCAACAGTCGCATTGAGCTCGCGTCGGACACTACAGGCGCAACTCCACCAAAGTGGTGTCCCGCCAGGTCCCACCCAAGGGGCCATGGCCCATTCGGCCGATGCGCTCACGCAGTGCCTGCAGCAGGGCCAGCCCAATGCCCTGGCCGACGGCGGCGGGGTCAACGTAGACAGAGTGCTCTATGACGCGTCGATATGCCTCCCTGTTGGAGGTTGGGGTTGCCGCTGCCCATCCCCGGACAGCTCCGTGAATGCTGAAGGACACCAGTCGGAGTTCGGGAATTCGGGTCTCAAAAAATTCGGTCATGCTAGGAGGAGCATCGGCGAAAGCGGCATTCCCACCCGCAATCCCGGCAGCGTAAATTCGCTCGACGTCGGGCCAATCCGCCGGGACCATGTCCCGGATGGCTGTGCTCACAGGGCCAGGATACTTGCCGACGCCGCCTCCAGAGCACCAGGAACCAATGAATAGTAGGCCCACGTTCCGCGCTGTTCCCGGGCCAGCAGACCAGCATCAACC
>JABBNV010000053.1:0-11817 GCA_019352125.1 Acidobacteriota bacterium
GTGCGCCCGAAGGGATTCGAACCCCCAACCTTCTGATCCGTAGTCAGATGCTCTATCCGTTGAGCTACGCACGCATTCGTTCCACCCTTTCGGGCCGTAGATAACTTTAGCCTGTCTTGGCCGCAGCCTCCAAATTGGTGTGCGGATTGCCTGCTGGGAGCCGTCGAATGAGGCGCAAATATTCATATAAAGCAGACCGGTCTACGTGATGTGTCTCACATATAGTCAGTGATCAGGGAAAGTGAATCCTTGATTCCTAGGGGTTTTTGTTCCCGTTCTACCCATGATGTCCTATATCTGACTTATCTGGACTGGGTGGTGCGGATCATAGCCTTGAGAAACAACGCTGACCCAATGAAGGGAAGAATCATGGTCGATTCGCCGAACCTGCAGACACTGGAGCTTGCTCCCACTACGCATCAGGGTCTGCTCTCCTGGGTAGCAGAAGTGGCAGAGCTGACTCAGCCTGCCACTATTCATTGGGTAGATGGCTCGGATCAAGAGATCGCGCAGCTCAACGAGGAACTGGTGGCCAGCGGCACGCTGATCAAGCTCAATGAGGAGCTTTTCCCGAATTCTTATGCGGCATTCTCTGACCCGAAGGACGTTGCACGGGTGGAGGATCGGACGTTTATCTGCTCCGCGAAAGAGGGCGACGCTGGATTCACCAATAACTGGATGGATCCGGCGGAGATGAAGAGCACTCTCAACCGCGTCTTTTCCGGCTCGATGCGCGGCCGCACCATGTACGTCATCCCCTTCGTGATGGGGCATCTGGATGCTGACGAACCCAAATTTGGCGTGGAAATTACGGACTCCGCCTACGTAGTAGCGTCCATGCGCATCATGGCCCGTATCGGAACGGACGTGCTGCACAAGATCGAAGAGACCAACGCCTTTTTTGTCCCCGCGCTGCACTCGGTGGGTGCGCCGCTGGAACCGGGGCAGGCCGACGTCGTCTGGCCTTGCAATGACGAAAAATGGATTGTGCACTTCCCTGAGGAGCGCTCCATTTTCTCCTACGGCTCCGGCTACGGTGGCAACGCGCTGTTGGGTAAGAAGTGCTACGCGCTGCGGATTGCCTCGGCTATGGCTCACGACGAAGGCTGGCTCGCGGAGCACATGCTGATTCTCAAGCTGACGAGCCCGGAGCAGAAGTCTTACTACATCACGGCGGCATTCCCTTCGGCCTGCGGTAAGACAAACCTTGCCCTGCTTGACCCGACCATCAAGGGGTGGAAGGTCGAGACCCTGGGCGATGACATCAGCTGGATGCGCTTGGGTGCCGACGGCCAACTGCGCGCAGTGAACCCGGAGTCTGGTCTCTTCGGTGTTGCCCCGGGCACTGGCTGGGGAACCAACCCCAACGCCATGCGCGGAATCGCCAAGGGCAACTCCATCTTCACCAACGTGGCCCTGACCGACGACGGCGGCGTGTGGTGGGAAGGCATGACGAAGGATGTTCCCGAGCACCTGACCGATTGGAAAGGAAACTCTTGGACGCCGGATTCTGACGAGCCCGCCGCGCACCCCAACTCACGTTTTTGCACCCCGATCGATCAGATCGACATGCTGGCACCGGAGTACTACGAGCCCAACGGGGTGCCGATCTCGGCCATCCTCTTCGGCGGTCGCCGCAAGACCACCATCCCGCTGGTCACACAGTCCCGTGACTGGACCAACGGTATTTTCATGGGTTCGACGCTCTCCAGCGAGACGACGGCGGCTGCCGCAGGTCAGGTGGGCGTGGTTCGCCGCGATCCCATGGCGATGCTGCCGTTTATCGGTTACGACGCCGGCGATTACCTCAAGCACTGGATCGCACTGTCCAAGACTGCGGACCAGGAAAAGCTGCCGAAAATATTTTTGGTCAATTGGTTCCGCCGCACTCAAGACGGCGGGTTCGCTTGGCCCGGATTCGGTGACAATGCTCGCGTGCTCAAATGGGTGATCGAGCGGATCGAAGGTACTGCGGACGCCGTCGAAACACCCATCGGATCGGTTCCTGCGGCTGACGCGCTCGACGTCGATGGCCTTGATGTCAGCGCGGCGCAGCTGGCTGACGCTACTCGTGTCGACGCCGAAGAATGGCGCACGGAATTGGCGAGCATCGAAGAATGGTACGCCCTTTTCGGTGACTCGCTGCCGGAGGAACTTAAGCGTGAACTCACTACGCTGAAAGAGCGTTTCGCGGCCTGATACACCGGACGTTGCAGGAAAGGCCCCGGCCCTTGGCACCTATGGTGCGAGGGGACGGGGCCTTTACCTTTGCGAAGCTATGCGCGCCTGGAGGGCTTAGACCGGGAACTTAGGCCCGGATCAATCCCAGGACCTTGTCCCGGACGCTCTCCATGGTGGCGCGGTCCACGGCCTCGGCGTTGAGCCGCAGAAGTGGCTCCGTGTTGGAGGAGCGAAGGTTGAACCACCACGCGCCGTCACCAGAGGCGAACGTCAATCCGTCGAGCTCATCAATGCTGACGCCGTCGTGCTCAAACTCGGCGCGGACACGCGCAACTGCCGCGGGAACATCTGCCAGCTTTGAGTTGATTTCGCCGGAAGAAACGTAGGGCTCGTATTCGCGGCCCAGCTCGGACAGCGGACCATCCTGCTCGCCCAGTGCAGCAAGCAGGTGCATGGCGGCCAACATGCCGGTGTCCGCGTTGAAGAAGTCGCGGAAGTAATAGTGGGCGGAGTGCTCGCCACCAAACACCGCGCCTTCCCTGGCCATCACTGCCTTGATAAAGGAGTGGCCAACTCGCGTGCGCACCGCCTTGCCGCCGTCAGCCGCGATCAGCTCAGGTACAGCGCGGGAGGTGATCAGGTTGTGAATAATCACGGGAGTTTCTTCGCCGGAGGCCTTGGCCCGAGCAATTTCGCGCCGGGCAACCAGCGCCGTAACAGCAGAGGGAGAAACAGGCTGACCCTTTTCGTCGATCACAAAGCAGCGATCCGCGTCGCCGTCGAACGCCAAGCCAATATCAGCTCCGTGTGCCACGACGGCGGCCTGCAGATCCACCAAGTTAGCGGGCTCCAGCGGGTTGGCTTCGTGATTCGGGAAAGAGCCGTCGAGCTCAAAGTAGAGCGGCACAATCTCAAACGGCAGTGCGGGCAAGAGCTGATCGCCCAGAACCGCCGGCGTCGTCATGCCAGCCATGCCATTGCCAGCGTCAACGACGACTTTGAGCGGCCTCGATCCGCTAAGATCAACCAGCTTCCGCAAGTACTCTGCGTAGTCTTTCAAAATATCGTGCGTGCCGATTGTTCCCGGCTGGTCCACGGTGGGGATTCCCTCTGCCAGGTACTGCTCGGCCAGACCTTGGATCTCCTTCAGCCCGGTTTCCGAGGAAACCGGAATGGCGCCGGCTTTGGCCATCTTGATGCCGTTGTACGCAGCCGGGTTGTGGCTGGCCGTAAACATGGCGCCAGCGGCATTCAAGGAACCGCAGGCAAAGTACAGTTCGTCGGTGCTGATCAGATTGAGCAGCTTAACGTTGGCCCCGCGAGCTGTGGCCCCTGCGGCAAACGCCTTGCTGAACTCGGGGGAGGAGGGGCGCATATCTCCGCCCGCCAGCACGTCTTGCCCGCTCAGTTCAAGGACGTCAACGAAAGCTGCACCCACTGCCTGAACAATTTCGCTCGTGATGGTTTCGCCCACCAAGCCACGGACGTCGTACGCCTTGAACGAGGCCGAAAGGTCAAATGTTTTGTCTGAAGTGGTCACGCCACCATCGTACAAGGAGCGCGGAGAGAATCCCGGACGCTGTGGCGTTGTCCACAGCAATACCTCAGTACGACGGCGGTTTCGGCGTGCGCTGGAATACTGGCTGTATGAGTATGGAGACGCAGGCGGATACCCGAGCACAAGCCCAAATGATCCTGCGTACCTTGGTGGGACGTGAAGACGCGGACTTTCACCCAGGCCAGTTTGAGGCGATCCAGGCTTTGGTGGATGAGGGGCGGCGGGCACTGGTGGTGCAACGCACGGGGTGGGGGAAGTCTGCCGTCTATTTTGTAGCGTCCCTGCTGCTTCGGCGAAGGGGCGCTGGCCCCACGCTGATAGTTTCTCCGCTGCTTGCGCTGATGCGTGATCAGGTGGCATCCGCAGAGCGCGCTGGGGTGCGTGCCATGGCTATCAACTCAGCGAATGCCACTGACTGGGGGCTGGTGCGGGACGCATTGGCTGCGGATGAGGTGGACGTCCTCCTGGTATCGCCGGAGCGCTTGACCAATCCGAGCTTCCGCGAGAAACAACTCCCGGAGCTGATCCGGCGCACCGGGTTGCTGGTGGTGGATGAAGCTCATTGCATTTCGGACTGGGGTCATGACTTCCGGCCGGATTACCGGCGGATAGGTGACTTGATCGCTCAGTTGCCCTCCAGCGTTCCAGTCCTGGCCACCACGGCAACTGCCAACTCGCGGGTGGTGGCGGATGTGCAGGAGCAACTGGGCACCAATGTCTACACCATTCGTGGCCCTTTGGCCCGTGAGTCCCTCCGGATGGGGGTTCTGCGACTGCCGAATTCGCGAGCTCGACTCGCCTGGCTGCTGACGCATCTGGCGGAATTGGACGGTAGCGGCATTATCTACACCTTGACGGTCTCCGCGGCTGAAGACACCGCGCGATTGCTGGCAGAGGCTGGCCACGCGGTTCGCCCCTACACCGGGCGGACGGATCCGGCTGAGCGCGAAGAGGCCGAGACGCTGCTCAAGAACAACCAAGTCAAGGCGTTGGTGGCAACTAGTGCCTTGGGAATGGGCTTTGATAAGCCGGACTTGGGCTTTGTGGTGCATTTGGGTGCGCCGTCGTCGCCTGTGGCGTACTACCAGCAGGTGGGCCGCGCTGGCCGTGGCACGGACAATGCAGATGTTTTGCTGCTGCCCGGCGCGGAGGATGTGGATATTTGGAAGTACTTTGCCACCGCCTCCATGCCATCGAAGGATAAGGCGGCGGCCGCGCTCGAAGCCCTGAATGAATCAGGTGCGCCGTTGTCCACCGCCGCACTGGAGGTGCGGGTGGACCTTCGACGGACGCAGCTGGAATTGCTGCTCAAGGTACTGGCGGTTGATGGCGCTGTGGAACGAGTGGCCAATGGGTGGCGCGCCACGGGCGTGCCATGGACCTATGACGAGGAGCGGTACCGGCGGATCGCAGCGGCGCGTGTGGCGGAGCAGGACTCCATGATCGTTTACGAAGAAACCACCGGGTGCCGGATGGAATACGTCACCTCGGTATTGGACGATGAAACGGCTGCCCCGTGCGGGCGTTGCGATAACTGTGCAGGCCGCTGGTTCCCCACTGATATTGCGGACGACGCCGAGTCCTCAGCGAGCGCCACGCTCACCCGTGCGGGGGTGGTGCTAGAGCCTCGCCGCATGTGGCCCAGCGGCATGGACCGGTTGGGCGTGGGGGTCAAGGGAAAGATCCCCGCCGGGGAGCAATCCGCTGAAGGTAGGGCGTTGGCCAGGCTGACTGATCTAGGCTGGGGAGGTGCCCTGCGTGAGCTCTTTGCTGCCGGCACTCCGGATGCACCGCTGCCGGATTCCCTTCTGCGAGCATGCGTGAGTGTTCTCCGGGATTGGGGCCAATCAGGCTGGTCTGGGGAGGGCCGGCCGGCCGCCGTCATCTCCGTGCCATCCGCTGCCAAGCCGCTCCTGGTGGGGTCACTGGCGCGTGGCATCGCCAGTATCGGCCAGATGGAGTATTGGGGGCCGTTAGAGACAAACTTTTCATTACCTCCGGGCGGTGCTGGCGGCAATAGTGCGTACCGGCTTGCCGGGTTGTGGGAACACTTGAAAGTGCCCGAGGCTATGGAGCCCCGGGTGGCCCAACTGAGCGGGCCAGTGTTGTTGATCGATGATCTAGTGGATAGTCGATGGACACTAACTTTGGCGGCCCGTGTGCTGCGCCGTGCCGGAGCCCCTGCCGTCCTGCCGATGGCCCTGGCTCAGGCTGGCTAGCGATGGAGTTGCAGGGCGTGGGCGGGGTGGCTCTACTCTAGGCTCTGATAGGTGTGCACACTATTCACAGGAGCCGTGTAGAAATGAACCAACTATCCACAACGCCTGAGGACAAGTACTGTCGCTCACAGTGGTTCAGGGATGCTCGCTTTGGCATGTTTATTCACTGGGGCGCTTATGCCGTTCCAGGTAGGGGAGAGTGGGTCCGTTCCGTTGAACGGATGAGCGTTGCTGATTATCAATACGCGGTGGATGCCTTCAACCCGGATAGTTTTGACCCTCATGCCTGGGCAGAAACGGCTGCGGCGGCCGGCATGAAATACGCAGTCCTGACCGCCAAACATCATGACGGGTTTTGTCTCTTTGATTCCCAGCTCAGTGATTACACCATTATGGAGAACGGCTGCGGCCGAGACCTGGTGCGAGAGTTCCTCGATGCGTTCCGTGCTCGCGGCATCAAGGTAGGGCTGTATTTCAGCCTGTTGGACTGGCACCATCCGGACTTCCCCACCTACGGAGACGACCACCACCCCATGCGGGACAACCCGGAGTTTGCGGATCACCAGCCAAATATGGAGCGCTACACGGAGTTCATGCACGGCCAAGTGCGTGAGTTGTGTACCAACTACGGGGAGCTGGATCTGCTGTGGTTTGACTTCTCATACGGTGCCCTGCGGAGCGAGGCGTGGCGTGCGGAACAGCTCATGGCCATGGTGCGGGAGCTCCAACCCAACGTGATTACTGACAACCGTTTGGAGACCAGCGGCGAAGGTCTGGGCAGCATTGTTACCTCCTCGCCCCATAGCTATTCCGGTGATTTTGTCTCGCCGGAGCAGGTCATCCCCGCGGAACCAATCCTGGACGACGCCGGAAACCCGGTTCCATGGGAGTCCTGCATTACTCTCAACAATCACTGGGGGTATGCCGCCGAGGATCACGATTGG
This sequence comes from Acidobacteriota bacterium, assembly GCA_019352125.1. Classification (GTDB taxonomy): domain Bacteria; phylum Actinomycetota; class Actinomycetes; order Actinomycetales; family Micrococcaceae; genus JABBNV01. The sequence continues at coordinate 6,903 of JABBNV010000053.1, forward strand.
AAGGATGCATCGACGATTATCCGAACCCTTGTGGACTGCACCTCCAAGGGTGGAAACTTGCTGCTGAATGTGGGGCCGGGACCGGATGGGCGCATCCCGGAAGAGTCAGTGCGGGTCTTGCAGGAGGTGGGCGAATGGATGTCTCGGAACGGAACATCAATATACGGCGCCGGTCCGTCTGGTTATCAGCGGCCCACCTGGGGCTGTTACACGCAGGCGGGCGCTACGCTTTTTGCCCACGTTTTCCTGCAGCCCATTGGCCCGTTGGCATTGACGGGGGGAGTAAAGGCCACGGACATCGCCTCCATTGTTGCGCTCGCTGACGGCTCGCCGCGGGAATTGTGCACCGACTGGGTGGTGGCTGCGTATCCGGACCTCCCATTCATTTCCATGGGGCCCACTGCTGCTTTCACTTACCGCTTGCCCGATGCTGCAGATACGGTTTTTGCCCTGACGCTGAACGAACCTAGCGCCCGCGGGTAATCGCGGACTGTTCGCCATTTTTCAGGCCGCTGCAGCTGGATTACGGGCCCCCAGAAAACAGCAGAAGCCCCCTCCCGAAGGAAAGAGCTTCTGCAATTAGGTAATGCTACAAACGCGGAGACGGGGGGATTTGAACCCCCGGTGGAGTTTTGCCCCACACTTCATTAGCAGTGAAGCCCATTCGGCCGCTCTGGCACGTCTCCAGCGCTGGCCCGGGTAGAAGCCCCGGCCCAGCCTCACAAGGTTATCCAATGGGTGGCAGACAAAGCAAAACGGAGCGCGATGCACGCTAACAACGGCCATAGGATTGCTCTGTGAATGACGCACAATCCCCCATCTCCCGCTCTGCAACAACGACGGTTCCGGAGTTTTCGACCGTTCCCAACGCCCCGGCAAGCTCTGATCTAGCACTGGTTGAACAGTTAGCTACGGAGCTCACCGAGTTGGGATTCACCATGAAGGGCATTGCGGCGCTCGTGGGGGAGGCGGCCACTGCCGCCCTGGAGCGCGATGAGATAATGCCAGCACTGGTAGCAACAGCAACAGCATCCAAGGACGAACAGGGCTTGGCGGCAGCCGTTCGGCTATGGCTTTTGGGTCAAGAGGTAGCGGAATCCACCGTAGCCGCGGCGTTACCTGCTGTAGGCGTCGCTGGGCTGAGCGGACTGGGACTGATTGAGCCGGGAACGGCGTCCGGCAGCGTTCGGGCTGCCGTGGACTTGCGCCCCTACGGCTGGGTCAACGGGCCGGAGGAAGAATATGAAATCTGGGTGGCCAGCGATCTGGGCGCCCATCAGCGTCCGGGACCGCTCCGTAAAGATCATGTGTTGGGCATTGGCCAGGCGTCTCTGACCTTGGCACGGAACGTAGTGCGGCAGCCCGTGGATAGCGCCCTGGATCTGGGAACAGGCTGTGGGATTCAGACTTTTCACCTGCTGACTCACGCAGCCCACGTGACGGCGACGGACATCTCGGAGCGCGCCCTGGGTTTCACGCGGTTCAACCTAGTGCTGAATTCCCCGGTTCTTGGCCTAAACCCGAACCAGCTGGACCAGCGGGTGAGCCTTCGCAGGGGCAGCTTGTTGGATCCGGTAGCGGGTGAGGAGTTCACGTTGGTGGTCTCAAACCCGCCGTTTGTGATCACTCCACGCCACCGGGGAGAGCTTGCCGCGGAGCAATATACGTACAGAGACGGCGGGTTGGCCGGAGATGATCTGGTCTCCGGGCTCATCCAGGCGCTGCCTGAAGTGCTGCGACCCGGAGGTACGGCGCAGCTGTTGGCCAACTGGGAAATCTCCGGAGAAGCTGCCTGGGACGCCAGGCCGCGCCAGTGGGTCAGCTCTGGAACCGAGGCCTGGTTCTTACAGCGTGATCAGGCCTCCGGTGAGGAATACGCCCAAACGTGGCTACGGGATTCCTCTCAAGTGAGCGCTATCGAGGACTATGTGGCCGCGTATGCCGACTATCAGGCAGATTTTGCCAGCCGCAATGTCACGGCTATCGGGTTCGGCTACGTTTGGTTGCGGAAGCCGCAATTTCCGGCACAAGAACCGTGGCTGCGTTTTGAAGAAATCACTTATCCCCTTGAATCTCCGCTGGGGCCGTACTGGGCAGATGCCGTGCAGCGGCGGGACTGGTTGGCGCAGGCAGGCCTAAGTACCTCCCACTTAGTGGTGGCAGATGACGTTACTGAGGAACGTCACCAGCGTCCCGGAGCGGAACATCCGGGCATCATTTTGCTGCGGCAGGGTGCGGGATTTAGGCGAACAAATCTGTTGAGTCAGGAGTTGGCGGGTTTCGTCTCGGCGTGCGACGGAGATTTGTCCGTCCAGCAGATCATCGGCGCTTTGGCGATGCTGTTGGAACGGGACGATGCGGACTTCACTTCACAACTCTTGGCCGATGTGGGCAACTTGGTCCTTGACGGTTTCTTGCTTCCTTCATTCGTAGCGGGACGCTGAAAAGTTTCATGGTCTAATTGTCAAGCATTCGTTTCAGAATTAGCTATGCTGGCAACATGACAGGCAAGAGCGACGCCGCTGCGGCCCAGCAAACGCCGGAAGCCAACGAGAAACCAGAACGCACCACGGTTCGGATTACGGATCCACAGGCTATTCGCGCCTTGGCACATCGTGTTCGGCTGGATGTCATTGATGAGCTGTTCGGGTCCGAGCGCACCTACACCGCCACGGAACTGGCCAAGAAATTTGGTTTGACGCCCAGCGCCATGAGTTACCACCTGAGGGCCCTCGAAAGATGGGGCTACGTACTGCGTGCCCCATCAAGCGTGGACGCACGCGAACGGCACTGGAAGGCTGCGGGGGATAGCCTCAACGTGGGGGACAAAAGCTCTGCCTCGGCACTGGTGGGATCCACCCTGATCGATCTGCAACTCACCGCTCTGCGTGAGAGAATCCTTGCCTCTCTTAACACAGCAGAGGCTGCAGAAAGCGACTCGGAGGGGTTGATGATGTTGGCCACGTCAAAACTGCGACTCACCGACGCGCAGGTAAGAGCGTTCCAATCCGAATATCACAGCATGCTGGAGCGATACCGCCGAATTGAACACAGTGATCCGCCCACTGAACTGCTCGAGATCCACGTGACAACGGCTGTGGTCCCCGATACCTAGGCACTACAAAACGTGCACTAGTTTTCTCGACTTTTCGTGTGACAAACACACATCGGTACGCGGATCCACAAAAAATGTGGTGAACTAGGCATTCGAGGGCGTCAGTAGCCCCGCACCTTAAGTACCACGTAGGAGAGTCGTGCCCAGCAAGGCCACCAAAGCAACAAAGTCCGGCAAAAAACTGGTCATTGTTGAGTCCCCAGCCAAGTCCAAGACCATCGGGAAGTACCTGGGCGAGGGCTTTGTTGTTGAGGCATCGGTGGGGCACATTCGTGACTTGCCCCAGCCCAGCGAGCTGCCCGCAGATTTGAAAAAGACCTCAATCGGCAAGTTTGCGGTTGATGTGGACAACGGGTTCAAGCCGTACTACGTAGTGTCCGCAGATAAGAAGAAAAAGGTGTCCGAGCTCAAGGCTGCGCTCAAGGATGCCGATGAACTTTACCTCGCCACTGACGGTGACAGGGAAGGCGAAGCGATCGCTTGGCACCTGCTCGAGGTGCTGAAGCCTAAAGTCCCCGTGCACCGCATGACGTTCACGGAAATCACCAAAGAGTCGTTGAACCGCGCGTTGGATAACCTGCGCGATTTGGACACAGACTTGGTGGACGCGCAGGAAACCAGACGTGTTCTGGACCGCCTGTACGGTTACGAGATCTCACCCGTCCTCTGGCGCAAGGTATCCCGTGGGCTTTCCGCTGGCCGCGTTCAGTCTGTAGTGACCCGGATGGTGGTGGAGCGTGAGCGTGAGCGCATGGCGTTCCGCAGTGCGTCATATTGGGACTTAGTGGGAGAATTCTCGCCGCACAAAGGTGAGCAGCAAACCTTCAAGGCCAAGTTGGCGGCCCTGGATGGCCAGCGCGTTGCTTCCGGAAGGGATTTCAACGATCAGGGTGAGCTCACCGGCAAGAACGTGGCCCACTTGGATCAGGAACGCGCCCTGGCGCTCGCCGTCGACCTCCAAAACGCCACGTTCACCGTGCGCTCTATGGAGCACAAGCCGTACTCGCGGCGCCCTGCAGCCCCCTTCACCACGTCCACCCTGCAGCAGGAGGCCGGACGCAAACTCCGGTTTACCTCCAAGAGCACTATGCAGGTGGCGCAGCGACTGTACGAAAACGGTTACATCACCTATATGCGTACTGACTCGTCCGCACTCAGTGATGAAGCGGTCAGCGCTGCACGCAGACAGGCTTCCGAGCTGTACGGCCCGGAATATGTGCCGAACGCCAAGCGCGTGTACGCGAACAAGAGCGCCAACGCACAAGAGGCGCACGAAGCGATCCGGCCCGCCGGGGACTCGTTCCGTACACCGGCTCAGGTTTCCAAGGAGCTACGCGGCGACGAATTCAAGTTGTATGAGTTGATCTGGAAGCGCACGGTTGCCTCGCAGATGGCAGACGCCAAGGGCTCGACGGCGACCATTCGCCTGGGCGCTGTCACCTCGCCGGCGCAGGGCAAAGGCACTGACGCGGAATTCTCCGCATCCGGCACCGTCATTACCTTCCGTGGGTTCCTCGCAGCCTACGAAGAAGGCAAAGACGAAGTCCGCGGTGACGACGATTCGCAGCAGGACCGCCGGTTGCCCAACGTGGCCGAAAAGGACTTGCTCAACGCTACTGACGTTGAGGCTGCCGGACACCAAACCTCACCGCCACCGCGCTACACCGAAGCGTCGCTGACCGCTGAGATGGAAGACCGCGGCATTGGCCGTCCGTCCACCTACGCCTCCACCATCTCCACCATCTTGGACCGCGGCTACGTGCGTAAGCAGGGCTCCGCGCTGGTACCGAGCTGGGTGGC
>JABBNV010000053.1:11827-12995 GCA_019352125.1 Acidobacteriota bacterium
CCGAAATGGAGAAGGACCTGGACCGCATCTCGTTAGGCCAGGAGCAGGGTGCCAACTGGCTGAAGCACTTCTACTTCGGTAACGGGGACGCCCGTGGGTTGCTCTCGGTGGTGGAGAACCTGGGGGATATTGACGCTCGCAGCATCAACTCCATTGCCATTGCTGATGGCATCACGCTGCGCGTGGGGAAGTTTGGACCCTACCTGGAGAGTTCCACCCCATCAGTGGATCCCAACACGGGCGAGATTACCGAGTCCCCGCGTGCCAACGTGCCCGAGGATTTGGCACCGGATGAGCTCACAGCGGAAAAGGCCTGGGAGCTCATGTCCACGGCCGCCCCGGAGGAGCGCAAGCTGGGCCAGGACCCCGTGTCCGGCAATGATGTGGTGGCCAAGAACGGCCGCTATGGCGCCTATGTGACTGAAGTGATCAAGGAACCTACGGCCGAAGAATTGGCCAACGCGCCTGTGGAGTATTACAAGAACGGCAAACCGAAGCCACCGAAGAAGCCGGTCAAGGCCAAGCCGCGCACCGGTTCCCTGTTCAAGTCCATGACCGTTGACAGCGTGACGCTGGAAGAGGCACTGGCGCTGATGAATCTGCCACGGGTGCTGGGTACTGACAATGAGGGTGTCGAAATCACGGTGCAGAACGGTCGGTTTGGCCCCTACCTGAAGAAGGGCACGGATTCGCGTTCCATTGGCAGTGAAGAGGAAATCTTCACCATCACCCTGGAAACGGCGCTGGAGACCTATTCACAGCCCAAGCAGCGGGGGGCCCGTGCAGCCGTGGCACCGCTAGCCGAATTTGGCGAGGACCCGGTCTCCGGCAAGAACATTGTGGTGAAAGAGGGACGCTTCGGTCCGTACATTACGGACGGGATCACCAACATTACGGTTCCCCGCGATACAGATATTGAGGAACTGACTCGGGAACGCGCCGTCGAACTCTTGGCGGATAAACGGGCCCGCGGGCCGGTCAAGCGCACCACCAAAGCAGCACCCCGACGCAAGGCAGCTGCGAAGAAATAACCGGCCACGGGACAGGACCGGAGAACACGAGCCTCATAATGGACCTATGCGACTAGGCGTTTTGGATATCGGTTCCAACACCGTGCATCTGTTGTTGCTTGATGCCCACCCAGGAGCCAAACCCGTACCGTTCGCCT
>JABBNV010000054.1:0-5158 GCA_019352125.1 Acidobacteriota bacterium
ACAGCGCGGCCTTTCCACCCGGGCCGGCGCACAGGTCCAGCCAGCGCTCGCCTTGGCCCCCGCCAGCAGCCGCGGCAGCGTCCAGGGATTTCTGCCCGCGCGGAGCCGCGGCCAGGGCGCGTGCCACCAGCTGAGAACCGGCATCCTGAACCCGTACGCTGCCGGAACGCACGGAATCCAGCCGGCCAGGATCGCCGCCGCTAGACAATGCCGAGTTTGGCGCCAACGGGCCGGCTGTAAACCCTGCCTCAAGTGCTTCGTTCAGGGTGCCGATCCCAGGAAGAGCCACCAAATTAACAACCGGGGCCGTGTTATCCGCTTCCAGCAAGGCGTCGATTTCACTCACGGGACGGCCGTGCGCCACCAAAGACTGCCTGAACGCCCGCACAATCCATTCTGGATGTGAACGCCGAATGGCAGCAGCCTTGGTGGATTCAGTTCCCTCCGGCGCCAGCTCATCCAGCCACTGGGGCAAATCCTTGGCCGAGACCTTGCGCAACACGGCATTGGCCAACGACGACGGCCCGGCGCCCACGACAGCCCGCACCAAACCCACCGTTTGGTTGAGGGCGGCATGGACTGGGACGCGCATGGCCAAGAGCTGATGCGCGCCAATCCGCAAGGCATCCAACAAGGCCGGATCCAGCTGGTTCAGGGGCCGGTCAACGCACCGAGCCAGGATCGCGTCGTAAGTACCCTGGGCCCGCAGCGCACCGTAAGCCAACTCGGTGGCAAACCCTGCGTCGCGTCGGTCCAGACGGTGATGCCGAATCCGTGCGGGAAGCACCAGGTTGGCATACGCATCATCGGCCGCCACCGCGCGCAGCACCTCAAAGGCCACTAGCCTGGCGGGGTCAGCCATCCGGCTCCGCTGACTGGGCGCCTGGGCGCTGAAACTCCGCGGGCCCGTGTTCCGGTTCCGCTCCCGGCCAGCAGCGTCCCGCCGGCCGTCCCCGCTCTGGCCACCTTTACCCTGGTCTTCTCGTCCCTGACCTGGCCGATCCTGTCCGCCGCGGCGCTGGTTGTTGCGGCCTTCGCCGGCACTGCCGCGCGGACCCCGTTGCTGATTGTCACTCATTCAAAAATCACACCTTCAGTAGTGGCCAACCCGCGAATCCAGTCCCCCGCCAACATCATCTTTTTCCCCGCCGGCTGCACGTGGCCCAAGGCCACCGCGTGGGATCCGGTGCCCACCAGAACGGCTTTTCCACTCACGGAAAGTTGCCCTGGCAGCAGGTCCCCCGTATCCTGGCGCAATGTCACTGGGCCCAGCTTGAACCGCTGGCCTGCCAGAGTGGTCCACGCACCCGGCTCAGACGTCACCCCGCGGATTCGGCGCCCCACGGCCAGTGCCGGATCGGCCCAGCGCACGCGGCCGTCGTCGTCCGTAATTTTTGGTGCCAAGGTCACGTCCCCGGACTGTTCAATGGCCATCGCTTGACCAGCAGCAATCGCCGTTAACGTTTGCACCAACAGCGTAGCCCCGTGGACGGAGAGCCTGTTGAGCAATTCCGAGGACGTATCCGTGGGCCGAATGGTCTCGGTCAATGTGCCAAAGACGGGCCCGGTGTCCAGGCCAGCCTCCAACTGAAAAGTAGATGCCCCGCTGACCTCGTCCCCATGGATCACGGCGTGCTGCACCGGTGCGGCCCCTCGCCACGCAGGTAGCAAGGAGAAGTGCAGATTGATCCAGCCGTACTGCGGCAAAGTAAGCGCGGCTGGGGGCACCAACGCCCCGTACGCCACGATGGCCGCTACCTCCGGGGACAGCTGGGAAATTGCCTCCTGGGCGGCGCCATCAACCTTTGCGGCCTTGATGACGGGCAACCCCAATTGCTCAGCACGGCTCGCCACGGGCGACGGCGTCAGCACGCGTTTGCGCCCCACTGGGGCATCCGGGCGGGTGAGTACACCCACCACGTCAAAGCCAGCCGCCACCAGAGCGTCCAGGGACGGGATAGCTACCGCAGGTGTGCCAGCAAAAAGGACCCTCATGCCAGACCACCAAAGCTCGATCCGACTGATTGGGCCCTGGTTGACGCCGTGCGGGCCGTGATCTTTTGGTATTGGGCAGCCCGGATAGCACGCAGCGCAGCTTTGCGGTCCTCACCCTCCAGCCGATCCGTGTACAAATGGCCATCCAAATGGTCAGTTTCGTGCTGGAAGCAGCGCGCCAGCATGTCTTCGCCGGATACTGTAATGGCCTGATTTTCAAGATCAACGCCGGTCACGGTGGTGTGCATGAATCGCCGCACGGCAAACCCCAGACCCGGTACGGAGAGGCAACCCTCGCCTGCACCCTGCTGCGTTTCGTCCCCATTGCTGATCTGCGGATTGATCACATACCCACGCTGACCGTTGACGTTATAGGTGAACAGCCGCAGCCCCACGCCTATCTGTGGCGCGGCCAGACCTGCACCGTCCACTGCATCCATGGTCTCAAACATGTCCGCTACCAGCTTGGCCAGCTCAGGGCCAAATTCCGTGACAGGTTCCGCAGCCGTCCGCAGTATCGGATCCCCGATGATACGAATACTCAGGATGGCCATGTGGTACGTCTCCTTCTGGTCCTGCTGGAAAATTTGCCCCCGTGGGCTGGTGCGACTATGGGCAAAGTGGCAACTTCCCTAGTCTAGTTGGCCGCCCGTGGGTGGTGGACCGATGGGGAGCAACGGAGTTCCAGCAGCACCGGCATCGGCCGCCGTTTTCCACACATTGCGCAGTGCACAGAACTTGAACCAGTGATACTTGAGCACCTCCGGGTTGGCTCGGAGCGCCCGCACTTCCGTTTCGCCAATAGCCACGCCCAGCAGAAGCGGATCCTCACCGTACTGCCACGGCTCCCAAGTGCCCTCGGCCGCATCAACCAGGCCTTCTTCCGCCTTCATTCCCGCCACCAATTGCATCACCACCTTGTTATCCAGTGGCTTGACTCCCCCATCACGATCCGTGCCCTTGGTCTTGAAGTCGATCAAACACAGCCTGCCACCGATCCGCGCCACCAGATCAAGGGTGCCGGCGTAACCAATGGCGTGATTCCACACAGTGACTTCCGGCGCCACAGGTTCCACCGCATATGCCATCCACCATTCATCAAAGCGGGCGGCAAACTTCTCCTCGCCGTTCTCCGCCAAGGCAGCTCGAGCCTCTGGCATTTGGTGGGCCCGGCCCAGCGCCCGTAGGGATACTTGCTCACAGTAATAGTGAACGCGATCCCCCCGAGCGGCTGCAGTATCCCTAAATTTCTCAGCAGCACTGCTGGCTTCTCGCACCAATCCGCGCAGCTGGGAGGGATTGCCGACGGCGGTTGGCAGCTTGGAGTGCTGGGCCAGTGCGTTGGCAGCCATGTAACCAATCCAACCGTCCAGAGTAGTGCTCTGGACGGAGATGACGGTGGTGATAGAGGGAACCGCCGGGGCGTCCGTGAGGGAGCGTCCGTACATCCGGCCAAATTCAGTGGCATGCGCAAGTGCTGGTTGGGTCATGGATCCACTATTTCATTGACCACTGACGTTTCACCTGCGCCAGCATCTCCACCAACCCGGGTCACCGAGGAATAGAGGCACACCGCCGCGAATTTTCGTCATGCGGTCGCAAGCTCGAGAAAGCTCGGCGCTTGGAGTGTGCCGAGTTGAATGCGAGCCCGAATTCATCGCGTACGCCCCATTGTGCAGCGAGGAATCCGCCTGAAGCCATCTGGCCCCGGAGTTGATCCATTCAAGGACGTCGAGTGCGTGGGACAACGAGGACATGACTTCGGTCCTTCTCTTGGAACGGAACGAAAATCCAGTGGGGTTGCAAACTCGTGGCCGGGGAGTCACAGCAGAATAGGCACTCGAAAGGGCTATCTCCGGCCAAGGACAAAAACAAAAAGAAGGCCGCCGGCTTCACAGCCAGCGACCTTCTGAACGTGGGCGATACTGGGTTCGAACCAGTGACCTCTTCGGTGTGAACGAAGCGCGCTACCACTGCGCCAATCGCCCCAACGTGCTTCAAAATCCTAACGTGTTCCGCGCGCAACGCATAATCCGACGTACAGAGCCGCCAGAATTCTTTACGGAAGCCAGCATCTTCCGTGAGCGCTCGGCGCCAACCGTCGCGAATCACAGGCGTGTAATCCAGAAAAACGGCGCCGATTCAAGGAACCAAGGCCCCACGCTCGGAGGAGAAGGGCGCGATTTGGCGTTTCGGCGAACCTCCAGTAGAGTTTTTACTCGCAGGAACACGGCGGAAACAACCGGAAACGGCGGTTAAACTTGAGGGCCCTAGGGCTTGAAAATGTTCCTTCTGCGGATGTGGCTCAGTGGTAGAGCATCACCTTGCCAAGGTGAGGGTCGCGAGTTCGAATCTCGTCATCCGCTCGCAGGACACTGTCAGGCGTTGTTCATAATCTTTTAGTTTTGCTTTAAGATTCTGGATGGCGACACGGTGGGGTGGCCGAGAGGCGAGGCAGCGGCCTGCAAAGCCGCGTACACGGGTTCGAATCCCGTTCCCACCTCCACTACGGCGGTAAAAACTCAGCGCTTTTGTTAGCTGATTTGGGCGATTGGCGCAGCGGTAGCGCGCTTCCCTGACACGGAAGAGGTCACTGGTTCGAACCCAGTATCGCCCACCACACCAGCGGTTTCCTTGTTCGATATGCTCACAAGGAGCCGCTCTTTCACTCCCCGGGCAGGGATCCCCTCTTCTCTCTCCTAGAACAAACCCACACTCCCCACTCGGCAAGTCCCACACTGTCCTGACGTTGCGGAGTTTAAATTCGGGTCAATGAACATTTACTTTCTGCAACAAGTCCCTTGGCACGCACTCCTTGGAAAGCTACGCTGAAGGACGTGGAGCAAACTGGCTCCTGGAGCGAGAGGAGGTGTCTGTGTCTATTTTTGACGACATTAGGAGCAAGGCTAACGATCTCATCGGTGGCAACAAGGACGCTGCAAACGACGGCATCGACAAGGCTGGCGATTTCATCGACAGCAAGACCGGTGGCAAGTTTAAGGACCAGGTTGATGGCACTCAGAGTTCCGGAAACGACTACGTTAACGGTTTGGGCGGCCTCGATCAGGCTGGCGCACCAGTTGAAGGCGAGTTCACCGAGAATCCTGGCGCTTAGGCACCAACCCTCGCTCTACATAGACGTCAAGGGGCGCTGGCCCTGCCG
>JABBNV010000054.1:5240-9280 GCA_019352125.1 Acidobacteriota bacterium
GCCGAGAGGCAGTGCCAGCGCTTTGACATTTAACGCCCCAAGCCACCCAAGTCCCGCAACAGAGCGGCCTCGCACCAGTATCAGGCCGGGGTGGCAGCCTCGCGGGCTAGCGCCGTCAAACGAGACACTGCTCGGTAATACTTCTTGAGGTAGCCGCCGTTCATCATTTCTTCGGTGAACAGCTGATCCAGCGGTACACCACTGGCCAGGATCGGAACGTCCCGGTCATAGAGACGGTCTGCCAGCACCACAAATCGCAAAGCCACTGACTGCTCAGTAATGGTGTGAACGTTGTGCCACACCACGCCATCAATTCCGTCCAGCAGTTGCCGGTAGCGGCTGGGGTGCACACCCGCCAAATGATTGATCAATGTAGCAAAATCATCTTCGCCAACCGTGGCTGACCGTTTCTCTCCGCCAAATTCAGCGCGCATGGCGGCATGCAGTTCATGGTCAGCCAGCGGCTGTGGCGGCGACGGCAATCCGCGGTGGCGGAAGTCCTCACCGTCGATGCGCACCACATCAAACTGATCTGCAAGTACCTGGATTTCCCGCTGGAAATCCACGGCAGCAAAACGCCCATCGCCCAGGGACCCGGGCAGAGTATTTGAGGTGGCTGCCAGTTTCACTCCGGCGTCGGCCAGTTCGCGCATCAGCCTGGACATCAATACCGTGTCCCCCGGATCATCGAGCTCAAATTCGTCGATGCATACCAGTTTGTAGCTGCTCAGCGCCTCCACCGTCTTGCGGAAAGAGAGAGCACCCACCAAATTGGTGTACTCCACAAATGTGCCGAAAGCCTTGGGCCCCGGAACCGCGTGCCAGAGGGAGGCCAACAGGTGAGTTTTGCCCACACCAAAGCCACCGTCCAAGTAGATGCCGGCTCGGCCAGCGGCCTTCTTCTTACCGAACATGCCCATAAAACCCATGCGGACGCCGTCGTCAATGGTTTGGCCAAACGCCTGCAAAGCCTGCACCGCTTGCGCCTGCGATGGCTGGGCCGGATCCGGCCGGTAGCTGGCAAAGGAGACCTCACCAAACCGCGGCGAGGGATAAAATCCCTCCAACAACTTTTCCACCGAGACTGCCGGGGTACGTGCCGAAAGGTGTTCTACCTGTACCAAAAGGGGGTTCCGTTTCATCGTCTGAAAAGTGCACGCGGGCGTTGAACGTGCACGTAAAACATTACCGTGAGTTAAGTGGAGGAAGGTTCTTCGGCCGGGGTTGGTTACGCTAAAGCCAGGCTAGGCCGCGGAACGCGTGCTGCGCCAGAGAGCAAGAATTCAAAAATCGTTCAGCCGAACAGCAAAGGGTTGCCATGCCAATCGCAGCAGATAACAACAGTAAATTCAGCGCCTATGCCCACCCGAAGCGACTGGTTTCCACCGTTTGGTTGGCCGAGCAATTGTCCGCCGGTGCAACTTCCGATGGCTCGCTCGTGGTGGTGGAATCCGATGAGGACGTGCTCCTGTATGAAACCGGACACATCCCGGGCTCAGTTAAGATTGACTGGCACACGGACCTGAACGACGACGTCACGCGCGACTACGTGGATCCGGCAACTTTTGCGGCCCTCGCCGCTGCCAAAGGAATTTCGCGCACCAGCACCGTAGTGATCTACGGAGATAAGTCCAACTGGTGGGCAGCGTATGCGCTCTGGGTCTTCACCTTGTTTGGCCACGAAGATGTGCGCCTGCTGGACGGAGGCCGGGACAAGTGGATTGCCGAGGGCCGCGAACTCAGCACCGAAACCACAGTTGTTCCGGCGCCGGGAACCTACCCAGTTCCGGAGCGCCACGATGAGCCCATCCGTGCCTTCAAGGATGACGTCCTGGCCCACGCTGGAAACCCCTTGATTGATGTGCGCTCCCCCGAAGAATATTCGGGCCAGCGCACTCACATGCCCGCCTACCCCGAAGAGGGTGCTCTGCGCGGTGGTCACATCCCTACGGCTGCCTCAATTCCGTGGGCCAAGGCCGCGGCAGAGGATGGTACCTACCGCAGCAGGGAAGAGCTTGAAGCGCTCTACCTTGGCGAGGCTGGCCTGAAGCCCGGCGACGACGTGGTGGCTTACTGCCGCATCGGCGAACGCTCCAGCCACACCTGGTTCGCGCTGAAGTACCTGCTGGGTTTTGAGTCCGTCCGCAACTATGACGGTTCCTGGACCGAATGGGGCAATGCCGTTCGCGTCCCCATTGCCAAGGGTGCCGAGCGCGGATCCTGGCCGGCTTCGGCCTAGCTTGCACTGGCCGTAGTACCTGCCGATTACGTGCCGAATGCGCCGTATCCGCATGACCCGTCCGGCCCGACTGGCCCGGCATCAGGCGTAAGCTGAGAGTGATGAGCACGCATATGCCCCCCGCACTGGCGGAAATTGTTGACGATTTTCAGGCGATTGAGGAGCCGGAACGGCTGCAGCTACTGCTGGAGTTTTCCAAGGGATTGCCAGAACTTCCAGCACGGTTGACTGATCACCCTGAGCTGCTGGAACAAGTGGTTGAGTGCCAGTCTCCCCTGTTTCTGACCATTGAGATGGAGGCGACCACCGGGGATGCACCACCGGCCGTACGGCTCTACTTCAAGGCGCCGCCGGAGGCTCCCACCACGCGCGGCTTTGCCGGGGTGCTGCATGAAGGTTTGGACGGGTTGACGGCGCAGGAGATTCTGGCGGTACCGGATGATATGCCGGAGCTGCTGGGCCTCACCCGGGCCATCAGTCCGCTGCGCATGCGCGGTATGACGGCAATGCTGGGCAGAATCAAGCGGAAGATCTCGGCCGAGCTGAAAACCCGCTAAGCAGCAACTCTGTTAGCGGGCCTTCGGGCCAGCCAGCTTGCTAGTCGCTTGTCCCTCGCGGGAGGTCGTGGCCACGCAAGCGCGGCGCCAACCACACCCGGACCACGGCATCCCAGCGAGCCGGGTCAACGTTCCACTCCTTGGTGTGCAGGGCGTGGCTGAACGGCTCAAAGGTGACCATCTCCGGGTTGCTCTTGGCCAATTCTGCGGAGGGCTCGTAGGGCACAAAATCATCGTCAATGCTGTGAATAATCAGCGTGGGCGTCCGCAACTCCACGGCTCGGGATACCCAGTCCATACTCTTGAGGTCCACTGGCGCCGCCAACCCGGTGATTCGCCGTCCCAGGGGATGGCTGAGCATCAGTTGCCCGTAGCGGCCAATGGCTGCCGGAATCCTATTCACTTGCGCTTGGTGCGCCAATACATCTACCCAGTTGATCACCGGAGCATCCAGCACCATGGCCCGAATGAGGTGCCTGTACCTGCTGCGATCCGCCGCCTGCAGAGACACAGCCCCACCCATCGAGTAACCGAAGAGCACCACATCCTTGGCTCCCTCGCTCAACGCGAACTCGATGGATGCTTCAACGTCTTCCCACTCGGTGACTCCCAACGTGTACCGACCATCCGCACCATCCGGGGCGTCGCCGTCGTTCCGGTAGGAAATAAGTAGGGAATTCATCCCCAGTTCCCGCGCAGTGCGTACGGCACGCAGGCCCTCATTGCGAGTGGCGCCACGCCCGTGAACCATGATGGCCCAGGTGGCTTGCGCCGGGTCTGCCCGCACCAACCAGGCCGGTGCTGGCCCATCAGCCAGTTCAATGGTGACGTCCTCCCACGCCACGCCAACTTCGGCCGGACTGGCATACACCGCCCCACTCCACCAGCCTCGACGGGCCGAGGCGAGATCCCCACTCAGCTCCGCTTCAACCGCTCGAGCCACAGTGCCTTCCCGCGGCACGTAGGAGGTGATCTCACCGATCCGCGCGTGGCCGGCACCGCCATCAAAAAAGAGGCTGTACGTGCCACTGACCGTGGTTTCTGCGGTGGCTGGCAAGATGATTTGGAGCCCTCCAGCTTCCCGAACCACCGCCAGAATCTCCAGGTCTTCCGCCCTGAATTTTGCCGGGGTGACCACACGTCGGGCAAAATAGGCGGCCAATGTAGCGGTGGCCGTACCCACCACGGCGGCAGCGCCAGCACCCATGGCCAGCCCTAACGCCGTCCACTTCAGGCCTGCATGC
>JABBNV010000054.1:9290-12689 GCA_019352125.1 Acidobacteriota bacterium
CACGAGGGGCGTCAACGTAGGTTTGCGGCTTGCCGGTAAAGGTATCCATGCTCCCATTGTTGCTACTGAGCGCAGTTGCGTCGAGCCGCCGCACCACACCGCATCAAGTTGTTACCGGCTGTTGGCCAAATGGCACCCCATGGCGTGGCGTGGGCTTAGTCTAGAGCCATGACTGAATCGATCATCATCTTGACCGAGGAAACGCTCGGTAGCGTTGACGCGGAAAACATCGCTGACCTTTACTCCCCCGACGACGATGTTGAGTTGGTGCTGTTGGTACCGGCAGACACCAAACGCAATTTGCTGGTGGACGTGGTAGACCAATTGACAATGCTGGATCTCCCCGGTGCCCTGCGCGAGTTGCGCAGTAAGAATCCGGACCAAACGAGCGTACGGGCCAACGCGGAGCACGTTCTGGCCGAATCACTGGCCGCTTTGGCTGGCCAGCTGGCGCCGGTGTCCGGCAAGGTAGTAGATGGCGACGCCGTCGCCTCCTTGGTTGCCGAGGTTGACGCCCGTGACGCTCGGCAGGCTGTGGTGATCACGCGACCCCATGCCGTGGCGGATACGTTCCACCAGGATTGGGCCAACCAGGCCCAGCACAAGCTGGCCTTCCGGTGTTGCACTTGTACGCCGGTTCGGGATTTATCGGGGACTCCTGAGCGTTGTGTCTGACATGAGTGCTGAAGAAACCGTCCCCTCCAAAATTCAACGCTCCGATGCGCAGTGGCGCGAAGTGCTCACTGCCGAGGAGTTTGCCGTCCTACGCCAAGCTGGCACCGAACGGCCCTTTACCGGTGAGTATTGGGACACCCATACCAAGGGCGTCTACAACTGCCGGGCCTGCGGAGCTGAGCTATTTACCAGCAACGAAAAGTTCGATGCCCACTGCGGCTGGCCTTCCTTCTTTGCACCGTTGGCAGAAGAGCGGGTCACCTACATTCATGACCGTTCCATGGGCATGGACCGGGTGGAGGTTCGGTGTGCCACCTGTGACTCACATCTGGGCCATGTCTTCGAGGGCGAGGGCTATGACAATCCCACGGACCAGCGGTTCTGCATCAACTCCCTGTCCATCAAGCTTACTGAGGGCCCCGCAGAGAGCTGACCAAGGGCTCGTTCCAAAGGCTTCCGGAGAAGCGGTGGTGCCGCAGCATTGGCAGTGCTGAGGCAACGCCGCTTTCTTCATGGCAGTAGCAACAGTTTTACTAATGAGTGGCATGTCTACTGGTTAGATTCTCTGATCTTGCCTCTAGCATGGTGTGATCACCAACTGCCGTTCCGCCCGCAGGCGTACGAGAGGATCCACCAGTGACTTCCACTACCGCACCAGCAGCACCGACCACAGCCTCCTTGGCCCACAACGAGGATTGGCGCTCCCTCAAGAGCGCCGCGGCGGCATTGGCCCATGCGCAGATCAAAGACGGATCTATCCCAGATGCGGACGCCCATGGGGCGGCCCGCGAGCAGGTAGGCATTCTGGTGGCAGCGGTGGCCGCCCTTGCTCCTTATTTTCCCCACGACGCCGCCTATTTGGAGGCCGTGCAGGCTGACTTTATCCGCTGGGCGGACTCCGGTTTTGGCGTGCCGGATTTCCTGGACTCGCTGATTGAATTTTCTCCCCAACTGTCCCGCCAAGACGGACTGGGGCATCTGGTGGTGTTCCCCATGTACACGCAGAATGGCAGCACCGAGCGCAAGGTGGAGGCTGTACTGGTTGAGGTACTGTGGCCCGATTTTATTGGCGAGCTGGAAGCTGGGGACTACAGCAACAAGTTGTTTGTGCCACTGCGGTTTATCGATTTCACCGCAGGCTATGACACCAACTCAGCCGTATTGTTCCCCGAATCCGTGGCCGTACGGGAGACCCCGCAGTTCACCTGGGGAGCCATCTTCCAGGATCGTGAAGCAGCCCGCTTCCGCCGCGTGCTGGGCGCCGCAGCCGAGATAACGTCGCTAGAACTTCCCCACGATGCAGCCGAGCTGCTGGATAACCAGAGCCTCACCGAAGAGACCTTTGTGATGTGGGATTTGATCCACGACCGCACACACATGCGAGGCGATTTGCCGTTCGATCCGTTCATGATCAAACAGCGGATGCCGTACTTCCTGTATTCATTGGAAGAGCTACGCTGCGACCTCACCGCTTTCAGGGAATCAGTGCGCATAGAGCACGACGACGACGCCTCGCCACGTGCGCGCAAGGTGGCCAAGTTGGTCCAGTACGCCGTGATTTTTGACCGGATTTTCCGTTTTGCCATCACCGGTTCCCGGGTGCGTAACTACGATGGCTTGGGCGGTCAGCTGCTCTTCGCTTGGCTGCACCAGCACCACGTATTGCACTGGACGGATACCAAGCTCAGCATTGATTGGGCAGAGGTTCCCGAAGTAGTCATTGCCCTGGGTGAGCGGATTGAGAACCTTTACTGGCGCTCCATTGACAGGCCCAAGACGGCGCACTGGCTGGCGGCCTATGATTTGGTGAGTGAGACGCTTACCCCGCATCCCGGATCTGTCTGGGCCAAGGGCGCAGCTGCTCTTCCAGTCGATGGGCCGCCCCGCGGACTCACTGATCAAGTGCTGGACGATGAGTTCCCGTTGTCCATGTTCTACGAAGCGTTGGAAAAGAAGATGCGCACCGTGATCGAATCCACCTCGGGCATCACCGGCTCAACACCGACGCCGGTGCAACTGTGACGCCTGCCTCCGCGACTACGCCGCGCAAGCTACTGACGCTCATTGCAGGCGGCAGCAGTGCCTCCGGTGTTGCCACCGCCAAGGCACTGACGGCTCGTGGACACCGCGTAATCTCGGTGGGGAGCAGTACCCAGCGGATCACCGCAGCCACGGCGGGCCTGCAAGGCGTGACACCGATGGAGTGCGATCTTGCCGATCTGGCTGCCGTCGCCGCGTTAGCTGAGACTATTCACCGAGACTTTGGGCCGGTGGACGGCCTGATCCAGCTGGTGGGCGGCTGGCGTGGGGGCGGTACTTTGGCGGAGCAGAGCGACGCTGATTGGGACTTCCTGGCAGACGGGGTGCTCACCACACTACGCAATACCACTCGCGTCTTTGGCTCGGATCTGGAGGCCTCCCCGCACGGGCGATTGGTCATTGTCTCGTCCACCGGGGTTACCAAGCCCACTGCCGCAAATGCCAACTACGTAACGGTGAAGGCTGCCGCGGAGGCATGGACCTTGGCCGCGGCGGAAGGCTTTTCCCACAGCGCGCCGCACGCCGCCGCCGTCGTCCTTGTGGTTAAGGCGTTGGTGGACTCTGCCATGCGCGCTGCCGCGCCAGAGCGAAAGTTTCCCGGTTTCACCGAGGTAGAGACTCTGGGCGCAAAAATTGCCGAGCTCTTTGACACCGATGCCGCGTCCCTCAACGGAGCACGGATTG
>JABBNV010000055.1:0-10587 GCA_019352125.1 Acidobacteriota bacterium
GGCTCTGCCCAAGGGGAGGACGACCCGGTCAAGGTGGCCATTGGCGCGCTCAATGCGGGGCGAGCAGTGATCAAGGATGCGGTGGCCGACGGCGGGATCACCAGTGCTGCCTGGCTAGGTGAGTTGCGGGGCTGGTTTGAGGGATTCGTGGAAGGGCTGGCCAGTGGGCCACCCGCGCTGCGAATTGAACAGCTGGCCGCCGTGGTGCGCGCCGGCGTCGTCTCTTTTACGGGGCCGGACCCGGAATTTGGCATTGATGAAGAAGCCGGCGTTTTCACTGCCGCCTCCCCCTGGGTGGAGGGTGTTCCCTGGACGTCCCGCATTCTGGTGGAGGCGCTGGCCCCCGCCAATCGTGTACTCACTAGCGCCTCCCCGTTGCTCAATCAGCTTCTGGACGATGGCGTGGTGCGGCCCAAGATCATGATGGCTGCTGATGGGGTTCCCGTGGCAACGTCCGGGCTGGACGTCACGCGCTCGCCGTACCGGCCCATCTCAGCGGACGGCACCGCCGTCGAACGTCTTTACGTTCTTGGCCTGCAACTCTCCTCCGTGCAATGGGGCAATGCCATTGCTGCCCAGGCCAAATCGCCGTACCCCAGTGGGTACCGCACGCTGGAAGACGCCAACCAGATTGCTGCTGACATCTTGACGCTTTAATCAAAGTAGCCGGCGGCTATTCAGTGAGCCGTGGATGCGGCAACCGAGGTAGGCCAGCCACGCGACTGCGTACTTGATCCACCCGAAGATGTCCCACGCGCTCTTCGGCGGAACCGGCGGCGGCCGGACCCTTTCCGGTGATGGTTGCTGCACCGTTGGCCACCGCAAAGTTGTCCAGTGCGGTCAGATCCAACTTACTCACGGCGATGTTCAGCGCGTCGTTGAGTTGATGATACCGGCAGCAATCTTGTCCTGCTGGCGCCTCAGGTTTTCGGCATTGGCAGCACCGCGCTGGTCGCAGCCGCTGGAGACGGTGACCGGGTTGCCATCGCGGTCCGTGTAGAACTTACACGTTGTGCTCGGGTCACCCGTGGTGGGGAAGTAGTTCTGAACGTTGAAGGAGGCAATCTTCAAGTTTCCGCCAACATCCGCCGGGTGGTCGGCACGCATGTTGGTGAACGTCGCCGGCTGAACGGTTGCGGCCACATCAGGTGTGAGTGCCGCCAGGGGCTGGAACTTGTACGCATTGTTGCGGTTGTCGAAGATGGCGTTGGTGGTGAAAGTAGCGGCTGCGCCAACGTTGACCGGAGGTGTAGGCGTCACGTACGGCAGCGGCATCGCCTTCGAGGTGGCGTCCTTCAGGAAGTTGGTGGTGAGGGAGAAGTCCGCCTGATTGTTGTCAGTGTTCGCAAAGTTGGTGCGGTTCAGGGACTTCCCGGCCATGTTTTGACGGGCGAAGGCTTCATAGTCGTGCGGCTGATCGCAGGAGTGACGGTCACGTCGGTGACGGTGGTTTGCTCAGGGTTCTTGATGCCGTCCCCGACCTTGGCGTTGAACGCATTTGCCGTCGGTGACGCTGTGGGCTTTCCGCTCTCGTCGCGCATGACGCTGGTACTGCCGCTGCAGCCGGTTAAGGCCAGCCCAACCGCTAGTAGCTCCGCGGCAATGGCCGGAATGCGCGCGTAGCCGGTAATCAAGTTCCCCATGGAAGACCCCTCAAAGGTGTGTTGTCTCGCCGGAGCTGTGCGGGTTTTGCTCCGACGATGAGGGAACTGTTTGCATCCCCCAGCAGCTCGCTACCGAGGACCCATAGTTACGTCCAGCAGTTCAGATGGGGAGAACTGCCCAAGCACAATTGGCACACCACTGCCACCAGTACTCCAGCTCGCATGCCCATTGGAGTGCCGCTCCCGTGGACATAACACCAATATGTCCCCGGGAGCCCCGAACATATGGACATGTGCACCGGACCGGAGGGGTTAAACGACGAGTTCGGCCCAAACTTGTTGTTTGGGCCGAACTCGTTGGGTGCTACCGCGGAAGGTGCGAGATTCGAACTCGCGGTACGGGGTTACCGCACACTGGTTTTCAAGACCAGCTCCATCGGCCGCTCGGACAACCTTCCTTAGCTTGTAGTCTTTCATATGGTGCGGATTGCTTCCAAAAGCAGCGTGGGGGAGCATCCAAGAATTTCTGTGTGTGGCGGAGGACGTATGAAGGCAGTAGTGGTGAAGACCCCGGGTGGGCCGAGTGCATTGGAGCTTGGCGAGGTGCCTGCACCGGTCCCGGGCAGGGGCGAGGTGCTCATTGACGTGGTGGCTGCAGGCCTGAACCGTGCGGATGTGCAGCAACGCGAAGGTCACTACCCGCCGCCCGCTGGTGCTTCGGAAATTTTGGGCTTGGAGGTCTCCGGACGCGTCGCGGGTTTCGGCCCAGAGGTGAGCAAACCCTTCGCCAAGGGAGACAAGGTTGTTGCCTTGCTGGCTGGTGGTGGTTACGCCCAACAGGTGGCGGTTCCAGCCGAGCAGGTGTTGCGAATTCCAGCCGGGATTGATTTGGTGACTGCGGCCTCCCTGCCTGAAGTTGCTGCCACGGTGTATGCCAACCTGTTCATGACGGCGCAGCTTAAAGCTGGGGACACGGTGCTGATCCACGGAGGAACGGGCGGTATTGGCGTCATGGCCGTTCAGATGGCGAAGGCCATGGGTGTGCGGGTGATTGCCACCGCCGGAAGTACGGAAAAAGTGGGCACCTTGAAAGCTTTCCTGGGCGCCGACGTCGCCATTAACTACCGTGAAGAAGATTTTGTGGACGCGGTGATGAAGGCCACGGACGGCAAGGGCGTGGACGTCATTTTGGACGTTGTAGGGGCCAAATACTTGCAGCAGAATGTTGCAGCGTTGGCTACGTACGGGCGTTTAGTCGTGATTGGCTTGCAGGGCGGCACGACGGCGGAAGTCAACCTGGGTGCCCTGATGGCGAAGCGTGCGGCGATCATTGGCACTACTCTTCGTGCCCGCCCGGCGGCGGAAAAGGGTGCCATCATGACGGCGGTGCGCGAATCCGTGTGGCCGCTGTTGACGTCCGGTGCTATCAAGACACTGGTGGACAAGACGTTCCCGCTGGCACAGGCAGCCAAGGCCCACGAGTACTTTGACTCGGGGGAACATGTAGGCAAGATTCTTCTGTTGGTCTAATGCGCCCCCATGGCATGATGAACCAATGAGTGAGCATGGGAACGGCGAGCCGGAAACTGCAGTGGAAGGGCTAACCCTGGATGCTGTGGGGGCCACTAATCCGGAACCACCCGGTGAGGCATCCCCAAATAACCCAGCCAAAACAGCCAAAACGCCGCTGACAGAGTTGGTGGACGAGCCGGCCAAGGTGATGCGCATTGGCACCATGGTTCGCCAGCTGTTGGAGGAAGTGAAGAGCGCCCCTCTTGACGACGCCGCACGCGCTCGGCTGGCGGAAATCCACCACCGGTCCATCACCGAACTGGAGGAGGGTCTCTCTCCGGAGCTGGTTGCTGAATTGGAGCGATTGTCCCTACCGTTTTCGGACTCCGTCACCCCCTCTGATGCGGAGCTGCGCATAGCCCAAGCTCAGCTGGTGGGCTGGTTGGAGGGTTTGTTCCATGGCCTCCAGACCGCCGTTGCAGCGCAACAGTTGGCGAACCAGCAGCAGGGTATGGCCATGGCGATGCGTTCCTTGCCGCCGGGTACCGTGATTGCGCCCGGCGTCGTTATTGGCCAAAACGGTGAGCCGCAGCGCGCCACCGAGGAGCAACTGCGGCAGGCGACGCCTAGCAGTGGCGCCAATGATCCTGGGCATGGTCCCGGCCAGTACTTGTAGCTTGGGATTCTTTTCAGCCGTTCGCCAGGGCCGACGGGACGATGCAGAGCTGGGCAAGGGCGTCTGGCGGCGTGCCCATGATCGTTATACGCGGGGGTTGGACAGGTTCCATCAGATGCTGGAGGGGGTCACTGATGGTGCCACTCTGGATCAACTTGTACCGTTGGCGAATGAACTCGCGGATACTTTGCCCCGTGTCCGCGCACTCTGTGTGCGTGCCCAACATCTGGCACCGAGCACCGGGTTGGACATCCCCGCCAGCGCCAATGGGTCCCTGAACCAATTGCATCGGGCGCTATCCCGGTCCGGGAATGCCCTGGCCATGGCTGCGGAAGCCGTGGCCATGGTGAGGTTGGGCGCGGCGGAGGTGGCCGCCGTCGAGCGTCGAACGCAGACCGTCCTGGACCACGTGGCGGAAGCAGAAACCATCCCGCTGGCTCGCTAGCCTGGCCGTTAACCGAAAAACCCCCGCAAACGGACCAAACCCCCCGCCGTGCCTGGGGGTTTGGTCCGTTTGAAGGGGTTTTCTGCTAGAGCCTCCTAACAGAATCGAACTGTTGACCTTTTCATTACGAGTGAAACGCTCTACCGACTGAGCTAAGGAGGCTAGCGCCCAAGTAAGCCCGGGCGCAAGAAACAACTCTAATGGAGCGTATCGCCACGGTCAAAACGAAACGTCCGTGCGCTGAAGTCGACAAAATTGTCACGTTCTAGTGTTGTTCACCCGCAGGTTGCATGGCATTGGGTTGCTCGCCGTTCCGATGCGAGATGGTCATCCTATCTATTCTGCCCAGCCTTGCTCAGTCATGTGCGGCTGGTACTACGTAAAGGAGCCGCACCTTGAGTCTGGACAGCAAGTCGCCCACCCGCCCCCACGAGTTGCGGTTGGCGGTGTTGGACATGTCCGGAACCACGGTCTCGGACGATGGGCTGGTAGAGCAGGCGTTTGGCAGAGCAGTGGAAGACGTGGGAATTGGGCGCGACGACGCTCGTTACGCCTCGATGCTGGGGTACGTGCGGGACACCATGGGAATGCCCCGGATTACTGTCTTCACACACCTATTTGACGGCAATGTGGCTGCTGCGGAACAGGCCAACAAGGCCTTCGAGCTGGTTTACGATGCGCAGGTGGCGCAGGGCGGAATTATGCCAATTCCCGGTGCGGAGGACGCGATCAATGAGCTTCGCGAGTCCGGCCTGAAGATCTGCTTTGCCACCGGCTTTGCACGGCACAACCAGAATATGATTCTCGAATCCTTGGGTTGGATGGGGCTGGCGGATTTGAGCCTGTGCCCATCTGATGCTGGCCGCGGCAGGCCCTATCCGGACATGATCCTCACCGCAGTGCTAGCGCTTGATCTTGAAGACGTACGCCAGGTACTGGTGGCGGGGGATAGCAGCTCAGACATGGTGGCAGGCGTGAGGTCAGGTGCCAGCCGTGTGGTGGGTGTGCTCACCGGGGCGCATAAGGAAACCGCCCTGCGCGCCGCGGGAGCTACGGACGTAGTACCGTCTGTTAGAGACTTGCCTGGGTTGATTGCCCCGAGGGCTGCCCGCCACTTACCAAGTCTGTAACCAAGAGTCACTAAACAAGCATCAGCACTTGGTGTTGTCTGCCGGCACCTTGCCATCTACAAAGTAGCCATCGACGGCGCTGGTGACGCAACTGTTAGAGCGGCCGTATGCTGTGTGGCCGTCTCCGTCCCAGGTGATCAAGACACCGGAGGAAAGTTGCGACCGTAGGGATTGTGCCCATTCATATGGCGTTGCCGGATCCCGAGTAGTACCCACCACCAGAATGGGGTTGGCCCCATCCGCGTGGATCTGATGCGGGGTGCCCACTGACTTGACCGGCCAGTCCTCACAGCTGAGGGCAGAGTATCCGAAGATGCTGCCAAAGGTGGGCGAGGCCGCCTCAAGCCTCGCGGACTCGGCACGCATGGCTGCCTTGTCCGGCGTGGTGGGGTAGTCCAGGCAGTTCACAGCCTGAAAAGCGAAGGCGGTGTTGGTGGTGTATTTGCCATCGGCGTCACGATCCGCGCTGTAATCCGCGAGCGCCAGCATGGAGGTGGGGTCCCCTGAAAATGCTGTTCCCAGGGCGGACTCCAGAGGGTCCCAAAGATCCGTGGAGTACATCGCGAACGCCAAGGTGTTGGTGAACTCGCTGGCGGTGAGCAGGCGCCCATCCTTCCCGCGCTGTGGGTTGCCGTTATAGGTGTCCCGCAAGGCCCGTACCTGGGCTGCCACCTCCGCGCCGGTACCGTGCACCGGGCACTTGCTACTCTTGGCGCAACTCGCTGCCCAGGATTCAAAAGCGCGCTCGAACCCCATGTTTTGCCCGGCCGAAATTTGTTCGACGCTCAGCGAGGGGTCCATGGCGCCATCCAAGGAGAATTTACCCACGTTCTTGGGGAACAATTCCGCGTACGTTGCGCCTAGCTTGGTACCGTAGGAAAAGCCCATGTAGTTGAGCTGCTTCTGGTTCAGAATGGCGCGCAAAATGTCCATGTCCTTGGCCGAGCTGGCAGTATCGATATAGCCCAGCACGTCGCCGGTATTTTCTGCACAGGATTTGGCATCCGACTTGTACATTGCTTGCGCCGCCGCGTATCCAGCGTCGGTATCCAGGTTGAGGTCCGTTTGGCGTTCTTTGTCTCGAGCCGCATCCGAGATGCACTTCACGGGTGCGGAACGCTGCACGCCTCGAGGGTCCCAGCCAACAATGTCGTATGCGCCGCGCAGCTTGGCGGAAAAGTAACTGTCCGCCCCATCCTTGACCATGTCATAGCCGCTGCCGCCTGGGCCGCCCGGGTTCACCAGCATCGCACCTTGCCGCTTTCCAGAAGCGGGGAGTCGAATCGCTGCGAGTTCTATGGTCTTCCTACCCGGATTCTGGTAATCCATCGGCACCTTGACCTTGGCGCACTCAAACTTTGTCTCGCAATGACTCCAAACCACAGTTTGGGTATAGAACTGGCGCAGATTGGCTGGCGCGTCGGCAATGATCGAGGGGTCCGCAGAGGCCGAATGGGCTTGCTGCGGGGGAGCGATTACTGTGCATGAAGTCAGCAGCAGTCCCACCACCATGCTGGACACGGTAGTGGCCAGCGCTTTAGCCCTGTTCGACGGCATTTTCGATCTCCTCTAGTCGGGGCGGTCTGCCAGCAGGCTCACAGCCATAGCCTCGAGAGCAAGCAAGGGTGCCACGTTGGTTTTGGTGACACGACGACGGACAGTAGCGATGGCGTCCATTCGAACCAGAGTGTCCTCGGCCGACGATTGGTTGGCGAATTCCACTAGATTGCTCGCCAACTCGCGGTTGACAAGTTCCACCCTAGCCAACGTTTCGGTGGTTGCCGAACCGGCGCCGACAGCAGCCAGCTGGATGAGCAGTACATCCCGGTAGAAGGAGGTCAAGTCCGTCAGTGCCCGGTCCAGCGTGTCAGTGATGGATCGCTTGGCTCGACGTTTTTGATCCTCCTCGAGTGCCTTCACCTGCCCCCGCAGGGCCGCAGGCAACGGCCCGGATTCGGGCGCGCCCAGGGAACGGAGCAGCCGTTCCCTTTCGGTAGCGTCCCGCTCCGTGTTGGAGGAGTTGGCCTCGGCCGTGGCTGCATCAACCAGCGCCGCCGCAGCACGCACGGCCTCTGTCACGTCGCGCAGCTTGAGCGGAATCCGCACAATTTCATTGCGCCGTTCCCTGGCTCCCTCATCCGTGGCGAGGCGGCGGGCAATCCCCACATGACTCTGCGCCGTCCGTGCTGCGTATTCGGCCATGGCCGGGTCAACGCCGTCGCGCCTGATCAGCAGTGCCGCAACATCCGCCACGGGGGGCACCCGCAGCGTCAGGGTTCTGCACCGCGAGCGAATCGTCACCAGTACATCTGCCGGGCTGGGGGCGCATAGGATCCAAATGGTCCTTGGTGGCGGCTCTTCGATGGCCTTCAGCAGAACGTTGGTGGTGCGCTCCGTCATCCTGTCCGCATCGCCCACAATTATGATGCGCCAGCGGGCTGACGAGGGGCTATCCTGCGCTTTGTTGACCAGCGCGCGGGCCTCGTCGATGGCAATAGTGGTCTTCTCCGTTGCTATGAACGTCACGTCCGCATGGGTGCCAGCTAGCACTGTGTGGCAGGCATGGCAGACGCCGCAGCCGCGGGCCGCCAGCTCCTCGCGTTCACAAACCAGCGCGGCGGCGAACGCAATGGCCGCGTTGGATCTACCGGATCCGGGTGGTCCGGTAATCAGCCACGCGTGGTTGGGTGTGCTGACGGTAGCGGCACGGCGCAACTGCTCTACTACGGGCTCCTGCCCCTGAAGGTCAGTCCAGACGCTCATGCTGGTCTCCAGGCACCCGCGGTATCAGTGGCAGAACTCGTGCCGCAACGAACGCGGCCAATTCAGCCACAGGTAACGCGGCATCCAGTACCAAGTAGTGCTCAGAATCCTGGGCTGCCAGGGTGAGGAAGGCCTGCCTGATTCTGGCGTGGAAGTCATCCGGCTCGGATTCCAGGCGGTCCTCTGCGCCATCATTGGCTGTCCGTCTGTCCCTGCCCTGGCCGGGGCTAACGTCCAGCAATACGGTGACGTGTGGCCGTAGCTCCTCGGTAGCCCAGGCGTTCAGGTTTGCAACCTCCACAGCTGGCAGGCCACGCCCTGCACCCTGGTAGGCCACAGAGGAGTCGATGTAACGGTCCGTAATAACGACGGCGCCGCGGGCCAACGCTGGGCGAATGAGCTGGGTAGCGTGAGCGGCTCGGGCGGCGGCAAAAATAAGCGCCTCGCAGCGAGCATCTACCTCACCGTGACCGTGATCCAATACTAGGGACCGTAGCTTTTCCCCGATGCTGGTGCCGCCGGGCTCCCGTGTTAGCACTACCTCGCAGCCGTTGGCGCGAAGAGTTTCTGCCAAGGTTCGGGCCTGGGTGGACTTTCCGGCGCCGTCGCCACCTTCGAACGCAACGAAGATTCCGGGCTGCGGCGGGGTGGTTTCTGAAACGGCTGGCTCGGTCACATGACTAGCCTATCGACAATCACTGTCAGCCATGACTGACAGTGATCTGCTGGCAAGGATAAAGTTGGCTTATGACTCCCCAGCACGCTCAGCCCCTTGCAGTTGACACCGTAGTGGTTGCCGCGGGAAGGCCGCCCCACGCTCACGATGCGCCAGTGAACCCGCCGATTGTTCTGTCCTCCACCTACGTGGGTACGGGAACCGTCGTAGATGGGGATCGCGCGTATGGACGGTACTCGAACCCCACGTGGGATCCCTTTGAGGACGCCTTGGCGCAGTTGGAAGGGGCCGAGTTACCGGGGCTCATGTACGCCTCCGGATTGGCCGCCGTCGCAGCCGCGCTCTCACTGGTGCCGGTGGGTGGCGTGTTGGTGATGCCGCAGCACTCGTACCAGGGAGCCCTGGTGATGGCTCAGGAGCAGTCCGCCAAGGGGTTACTGACCCTGCGCACGGTGGACATTGAGGATACCGACGCCACGGCGGCGGCCATTCGCGGAGGCGAGGAGCCGGCCGCCAGCATGTTGTGGCTTGAAAGCCCCACCAATCCCATGCTGGAAGTGGCCGAGGTGGCCGCTCTTGCCTCGGTTGCCCATGAAGTGGGTGCCCTAGTTGTGGCGGACAATACTTTTTCCACACCCTTGGTGCAGCAGCCTCTGGCGCTGGGAGCTGACGTGGTGCTGCACTCCGTTACCAAATACTTGGCTGGGCACTCTGATGTGGTGCTGGGTGCCCTGGCCACCTCCCATAAGGATCTTCGCGCAGAACTGCTGCATTACCGCTCCATCCACGGTGCCATTGCTGGCCCCTTTGAAGCGTGGCTGGCGCTGCGGGGTCTGCGCACCTTGGCGTTACGTATGGAGCGGTCGCAGGCCACTGCCGGCCGGATGGCACAACAATTGAGCGAGCATCCGGCTGTGGAATTGGTGCGTTATCCCGGGTTGCCGGGGGATCCTGGCCACCAGCGGGCACAGAACCAGATGAACGGCTTCGGGGCAATCGTGGGGCTACAGGTCCGTGGCGGCAAGGAAGCGGCCGATGCGGTGGTCCAGGCGCTGACCCTGTGGACTCCGGCCACCTCCCTAGGCGGAGTGGAGTCCCTCATAGAACGACGACGGCGGCACGCGAACGAACCTGACTCGGTCCCGGAGAACTTCTTGCGGCTCAGCGTAGGGATCGAGAACGCTGAGGATCTCTGGGCCGATTTGGAGCGTGCTTTGGCAGTGGCAGCGGCTAGGCTTGAGGCGTGATTACCTACCTGCTGACCAACTGGCTCCTGTTTGCGCTGGGCTTGATAGCTCTGGGCATTCAAGTTTGGGCGCTGGTGGAGTGTTTGCGCACCAAGCCAGCCCAGTTTGAACGGGCGGACAAGCGGACCAAGGGGTTCTGGACTGCGCTCACCGTAGGTGCAACCCTTGTGGGGGTCCTCTTTGAGCTCTCGCCAGGGATCGGGTTCACTCTGATGCTGGAACTCGCTGCGGTCACTGCTTCCAGCGTGTATCTGGCCGACGTTCGCCCGGCAGTAGCTACCAACCCTCGCGGTGGCACCCGTGGATACGGCGGATATGGCGGCTGGTAGTCAGCTCCTAGGGCGCGGCGGGCGCTACGGCGTCCCAGCCCACCGTTATTTCACCTAGCCGCCAACGGCTGGCACCGTCACGAATGGGCCAGCCGGCAGCCTTGAGTCGCGCGCACATTTGGATCCATCGTTGCCTGTTTCCAAAGGATGCCAGCGGTGCTGATTCCAGCCAGCACTGATCCATGGCGGCCAGAAACGAGTGAAT
>JABBNV010000055.1:10597-11973 GCA_019352125.1 Acidobacteriota bacterium
GCAAAACTACCAAAGCGCAGGGAGATGGTCAGCGAAACTGGGCCGCCGCCGTCGAGCATTACCCACGCACCTCGGCGACCAATTTCGTCACATGTACCGTCCACCACAATCCCGCCTGGAGCCAACCGGCCAGCCATGGTGGCCCAGATGGCGGCCACATCCTTTTCCTCGTATTGCCGCAGAACGTTGAAGGCGCGGATCATCACAGGGCGCTGCGGAACGGGCACCTCGAACCCGCCCAGCACAAAGTTCACCCCTGGACGTTCCAGAGCGCGGCCAGCCGCCACACGGTGCGGATCAATCTCCACGCCTGTGACGCGCACATGTGGGCAAACGGACACCAATCGTGTGGCTAGTTCAAGTGCGGTTGCCGGGGATGCTCCGTAGCCCAAATCCACCACCAGCGGGTCAACCGAGTCACGTAGCCGCCACGATTGTGGCCCGGCCAGCCAGCGGTCCACCCGGCGCAATCGGTTTGGATTGGTAGTTCCGCGCGTAATGGCGCCGACGGGTCCACCCCTGCCGCCGCTGACACCTACCGCCCGTTGAACCACGCACTAACTCTAAAGTCTGTACGGGTGGATAGGATAAAGACATGACTTACAAGCTGATCCTGCTGCGCCATGGGCACAGCGAATGGAACGCCAAGAACCTGTTCACCGGCTGGGTGGATGTT
The DNA here is from genome assembly GCA_019352125.1 of Acidobacteriota bacterium. Lineage (GTDB taxonomy): Bacteria > Actinomycetota > Actinomycetes > Actinomycetales > Micrococcaceae > JABBNV01. The sequence goes on from JABBNV010000055.1 coordinate 11,274, forward strand.
GACCTTAATGACCAGGGCCGCGCCGAGGCCGTTCGGGGTGGTGAGCTATTGGTGGAGAAGGGTCTTCTTCCGGACATCCTCTACACGTCCCGTCAGAAGCGTGCCGTCAATACGGCCAACCTTGCGCTCGCTGCGGCAGACCGCGGCTGGATTGATGTGAAGCGCAGCTGGCGCCTCAACGAGCGTCACTACGGTGCGTTGCAGGGCAAAGACAAGGCCCAAACGCTGGCCGAGTTTGGCGAGGAGCAGTTCATGACCTGGCGCCGCAGCTATGACACCCCGCCGCCGCCGCTGGCAGATGACAGCGAGTTCTCCCAGGTGGGGGATCCTCGCTACGCAGATTTGGGCAATGGCATCCCGCGGACCGAGTGCCTCAAGGATGTACTGGAACGCCTGCTGCCCTACTGGGAGTCGGAGATTAAAGCTGATCTGACGGCCGGGCGTACCGTGCTTGTGACGGCTCACGGCAATTCTCTGCGTGCGCTGGTCAAGCATCTGGACGGCATTTCGGACGCGGACATCGCCTCGCTGAACATCCCCACCGGTATCCCGTTGTACTACGAGCTGGATGAGCAGTTTGCGCCGGTAACGCCGGGCGGCGTCTATCTGGATCCGGAAGCTGCGGCGGAGTCCATCAAGGCTGTAGCAAACCAAGGCAAGAAATAACGCATTAACGTACGACGGCGGCCGGTCACCTGAT
>JABBNV010000055.1:11983-12405 GCA_019352125.1 Acidobacteriota bacterium
GTCGTGTATTAGTCAAGAACGAAAGCTAGTGGGCGTAGCCCTCCGGCTGCCACTGGCCTGTAACCAGGTACGCTACCTTGCGGGCCACGGACACGCCGTGATCCCCGAATCGCTCAAAGTAGCGGCTGGCCAACGTGACGTCCACGGTGGTCACGGGGCTAGCGTCCCATTCGGGCTTGGCAATCTCAGCGAACACGCTGCGGTGCAGGTCATTGATCCGCATGTTCGCCTTGCTGATCTTTTCCACCAGTGCCAGTTCGCGGGTTTCCAGCAGCTCGGTGACGTCCTTGGAAATTTCCAGATCCAGCGCGGCCATCTCGTCAAACACATGAGTCAACGTATCCGGGATTACCTTGGCGGGGAAGCGCAACCGGGCCAGCTGGGCCACGTGGCGGGCCAGATCGCCCATCCGTTCCAGGGAC
>JABBNV010000056.1:0-345 GCA_019352125.1 Acidobacteriota bacterium
CGATGCGTCCTGGTCACTGATACCGTAACGGCCGTGGGGTTTTCCCTCGGCGAGCTGGACGTGCTTAAAACAGCGGACGAAGCCAAAATTGTGGGGCATCTTGGCCCGGATTTATTGGGCCCGGACTGGGACCAAAACAAGACGCTCGAAAATTTCATGGCGGTCCCAGACCGCGCGCTAGGTATGGCCCTGCTGGACCAACGCAATCTGGCGGGGATCGGAAACACCTTTCGCAGTGAGGTGTGTTTTCTGGCGCGGGTTCACCCTGCCACCAAAGTGGGAGACGTCCCGGACCTGCCTGTCGTGCTGACGTTGGCCAAGAAGCTGCTTGAGGTTAACAAACTG
>JABBNV010000056.1:355-6121 GCA_019352125.1 Acidobacteriota bacterium
TCTACGGCAGGGAGGGCAAGGCCTGTAGAAGATGCCATAGCCGGATTGTTCGTGATTACCTGGGCGAAGAAGCCCTGCGAAAAGTCGGCATGACGGACAGATCCATCTACTTTTGTCCCCAGTGTCAGCCGGACAAGTCGGCCTAGTGGGCGCGCCCGCTCTGCTCAGCCAAAGCCTAAGAACGAGGTGAGTAGTACTCAGCCAATCGGCGCATTCCCTCATCCAGGCTAACGGCTGGAGTCCAGTGCAGAACTTCGCGGGTGGCACGCTGATCAAACCAGTGAGCCGTAGACAACTGTTCGGCCAGGAATCGGGTCATCGGTGGTTCATCCAAGCCCGGGCGCACCTTCCAAACAGCTTCCACCACGGCTCCAGCTGTTCGTGCAACGCGGCCCGGAACGCTAAATCGAGGTGCGGGAACCCCGCCGGCCGCGCAGATCTGGGCCACTAGTTCCCCTACCGGGCGCGGCTCGCCATTGCTGACCACTATAGATTGTCCGTGAGCTGCTAGTGCATGCTCCAAGGCTGCCACCATCGCATCGGCAGCGTTGTCCACGTACGTGGTGTCTATCAGTGCAGCACCGTGACCCAGCTGGGGGAGCCTTCCGGACCTGGCCCGGTCCAAGACTCGCTCCACCAGCTGGGTATCGCCGGGGCCCCAAACAATATGCGGGCGGACGGCCACGACGGCGAGCTCCGGAGAGTCTGCCGCCAGAGCCAGCAACTCGGCTGCGGCCTTGGTTCGCGCGTAATTGCCATGGGCCTGCGCCGGATCGGCGGCCCCGGCACCAGCTCCCTCAATGGAGGAGCCAAAATGGGCCACGGAGGGGGAGGAGACAAATACGAATCTGCCGACGCTGGAACCAGCAGAGGCCGCCAGTAGTTTGCGGGTTCCCTCGATGTTGGTCTGCTCAAACTCAGCCAGCTCACCGGCGAAGGAAACCTTGGCCGCCAGGTGAATGACGGCGTCCATCCCAGCAACTGCCTGAGCAACGGCGTTGGTGTCGGTGATGGAGCCTAATGCATCCTCGGCTCCGATGACGCCGCTGGGCCTGCGTTGAAAGGTGCGGACGTGGTGCCCGGCGCTGATAACGGCTCGGGCCACGGCGGAACCAAGGAGTCCGCTGGCACCGGTGACCAGTACTTTCACGGGTTGGACATCCGTCCGCCTGCAAGGGCCTTCGACGCCCATCGCGCCAAAGCAGCCCTGTCCACCTTGGCGTTGTGTCTAATGTCCGTGGGAATACGCGGCACCACTAGCACAGCGTTCACTTCCACCCCAACTTCGCGCACGGCAGTTCTCACGGCTGCTGCGAGTTCGGGAGTGGCCAGCGCAGACTTCGAGGCAGTGGGGTTGGTCTCAACCACCACCACTACGGCTTGAGTTCCAGTTGGCCCCACTGCCACTACTGCTGCACGCGAGACGGTGGGAACTCTTTCCGCAGCCTGCTCTGCCGCTACGGGCGTCACGACGCCGGACGCCGTCGTCATGACATGCGCCAAGCGGCCCTCAACCCACAAACGGCCGAGTGCGTCTAGATGCCCAACGTCCCCCGTGCGATGCCAGCCAGAGTTTGCCTCGCTGACGCGCTGGGTGCGCCAGAGCCGGTCATAGCCATCCTTCATGTGGGAAGCGCTGATGACGATTTCCCCAGTAACGGCAACGTCGCTAGTCAAGTCGCTCACGGGCACGCCTTGCGCGTCCAGGGGAGCAATAGCCACTCTGGCGCCGGCAACGGAACGGCCTACGCACACGCCATTGCCTGAGCCAGCCACGGTGCCAGCGGCAGCGTCGGAGGCGGCCTGCAAAATCTCCGGCAAGTCAATGTCAGTGATGGGCAGTGCCTCCGTCATCCCATAGGGCGTGTGCAGGGCTGCCTGGGGCATCAGGTGTGCGGCGGATTCAAGCAGGGAAGTGGAGATCGGTGCCCCTGCAGAAAGCAACAGATCAACATCTGAAAGTGCGGCACGCTGGGCGGCATTGACCGCGAAGGCAGAGGCCAGCACATTGGCCATGGCGGCGGGAGAAACGAACACTGCTGTCGCTTTGATGGCTGCTGCGGCATCGGCCAAGGCTTGAGCGGTGAGCGTCCGTGGCGCTGTTACGTCCATATCCGGAGTGACCGAGGTAGCACCTAACGCTGGCCCCAACAACGCAAAGGGTGCAAAACCGGCCACGAGCCCGGTTCCGGATTTCAGACCGTACGTCTGTTGCAGGGTGTCTCGCATGGCAGAAAGTTGCCGGTGCGTGTAGAGCACGCCTTTGGCAGGTCCGGTGGATCCGGAAGTGAACAGCACGGCGGCAAGCTCATCCGGTCCAGGCTCTGCAGGCAAGGACGCGGCGGCCGAGCCGAGTTCGCGCACTCGGTCCAGGGGCATGCGCACGCCCAATGTTCGTGCCAGCGTGGGGGAGAGCGCTTCTACGCTAATGCGCTGCCCTGGCCATGAGAACGTCTTCGCGGCCATCAAGGCACGGTTGATGCCGATCACAAATTCCGGGCCGGCACCTTTGACTGCTCGTGAGAGCCCGCGTGCGCCCAGCCCAGCATCGGCCAGTACGACGACGGCGCCCAAGCGCAGGCAGGCGTAGATCAGGGCTGTGAGGGTGGACCCCGGGGGCACCAAGAGGCTCACTCGGTCCCCACGCTGCACACCCGCAGCGTGCAGACCTCGCACCAGCTGTGAGACCTCGCTGGCTAACTCTGCCCAGCTCTTAGAGGTGGAAATGCTGCTGCCGTCACTGGTTGTAGACATATCCACGACGGCGTCGCTTGTCTCGGTGCTACGTCGTTCCAGTTCGGCCCACAGGGGTGCAAAGGTTTCCGAGTCGGCTGAGGAAGCCGCGGCAGCCTGGAGCCCTTTGGGCGCGGATGTTGTGTCTGACGTTGGAAGCTGCGCCGTTCCCAGCCACTCAAACACGGATCCGGCTACGTCCACGTCTTCATGCAGCATATGGCTTGCACCCTCAAAACGGTGCACCTCGGCTTGCGGCATCCGGGTGATCAGATCGCGGAGGTACTTGTCCGAGAAAATCGGGTCCCCAGGTCCCCATAGGAACAGCGCGGGTACGGAAAGCTCTCGGATTCCCTCCGCCACGGCCGTGAGGGAGGCAAAGCTGGGGTGGGTTGCGTCCACCGGAATATCCGCCACAAAGTTGCCCACGCCACCGCGGCGTGCGGGGTTTTTGTATGGTGCCATGAACGCACGGCGCACGTCCGATGCCAAGGCGGGACGCGCCAAGGCATGCGTTACACGCAAAAACGCGGGCGACGTCGTCGTACCCCAACCGTGCACTGCGGGATGCAAGGCAACACGCAAAGGCCAGGGGATGGGCGTGCTTGATTCTTGATGCACCGCGGTATTGGTGAGCACAACGCCAGCCAGAAGCTGGGGGTGATTGACGGCCCAGCCCAAAGAAATGACGCCGCCCCAATCATGGCCAGCGGTGACTACCGGGCCAGAGACCCCCAGCACGGTGGTGAGGTCATGAAGGTCAACAATGCGGTCCGCTAGACGGCGAAAAGTGCCCGTCCGTTCCGAGAAACCCATGTCCAGCTGGTCAACGGCAATGACTCGCCACGGCTGGTTCGGATTGGCTCCGGCGGCAACCAGCGTGCGCCACAGATAGGACCAGGTGGGGTTGCCATGAACACACAGCAGAGTACCCACGGGTGTGAGGCCTTTTGCGGCCAGCTCCGCTGAATTGTCCAACACGTGCCAGCGGCGACTTTGCCCAGCATCAACGTCAGCGCCGGAGATCACATCAACATAGCGAGACCACTGTGGGTCCAAGCCTGGAAAATCAGCGGTGGCTAGTTCCGGGGAGGGCCAGGCTACCAAGCGATTTCCATCATTGACGTGTTGAGCCCGGAACCAACACCCATGCAGAGCACTCTGTCACCGGCACTGAGCGTTTGTGCTTCCTGCGCCAGCGTCATGGGTAATGAGGCCGGGCCCACGTTGCCCCACTGAGGAAAGGTAATGGGCACTCGCGACGCATCAAGATCGATGGCGTCAATGATGGCCTTCGTATAAGCGTTGGAAACCTGATGGGTGACATAACGGTCCATGTCCTGCCAATTCCAGTCATCGGCCGCCTCATACCAAGCATCGGTCACCAGCTTGAGCCCGCCGTCAAGCAAGCCCTTGGTGTCCGTGTACATAGCATCCACGCCGCCCACACAAAGTTCGTGGTGCTCCGTGCCAGCACGGGAAACACCGCCTAGAATTCGGTGGGATCCGGGGTGTGCATCGCTGGGCCCTAAGACTGCGGCGGCTGCACCTGAGCCAAGAGTCAAAGTGGCAAATTCTCGGGCAAAGTCCTCGCGGGTGGCCTCTGGTCGGTTCAACCGGTTGATGGTGGCCTCTTGAGTTGCCTGAGAATCCTCGCCGTTGACAATGACGGCGTACTTGATTTGTCCGGAGTCGATCATATTGGCGGCCAGCATCATCCCGTTAACGAATCCCAGGCAGGCATTGGCCAGGTCAAAATTCATGGCCGACGACGGCAGCCCCAGTTCGTGATGGATCTTCACCGCCACGCTCGGTTCCAGGTTGCGTCGGGTCACCGACGTGTTAATCAGCAGCCCTACCTGACTGGGCTCGATGCCAGCCTCCGCCAACGCCTTGGCACCAGCTTCGGCAGCCGCGTCGTCGAACGCCCCGCCATGGCCCCACCAGCGGCGTTCAGTAATGCCGGCTACTCGTTCGAGGAGCCGGTTTGGGAAGTGCAATCGTTTGAGGGCAGGAGCCAACATGCCGTCAAAGTCGTGCGAAGAGACCACCACCGGAGCCTCCACACTACTCACCGATAGAAGGGAGGTATTGTGGTGCCGGAAGGTCGCATTGCCGATCAAATTCAAGCTCCTGTTCCTTGGGCCTGTAGCCAGTTGCTGGCCCCACGCGCGCTCTGCCAACAGGGGTCAATATTCCACTATGACCAACGATGACCCTTGCGCGCATATGCGAATTCGGGCATGCTTGTTGGCCACGTCAATCATATATCCCTCAAAAATGCACGAAAACACAGTAGATTTGGCGTCAAGAAATCCTGTTTGTTGATCACCTCTGCCGAAAGCCGAAACTGCTGTGCATTTGAAGACACTGACCGTGCGAGGGTTTAAATCCTTTGCCTCGGCCACCACCTTCGAATTTGAGCCTGGCGTCACCGCAGTGGTGGGGCCCAACGGCTCCGGCAAATCAAATGTTGTGGATGCTTTGGCGTGGGTTATGGGGGAGCAGGGCGCTAAAACACTGCGCGGCGGCAAGATGGAAGACGTAATTTTTGCCGGTACGTCCGGCAGGGCGCCGCTGGGCCGGGCGCAAGTTTCGCTGACCATTGATAACGCCGACGGCGCCCTGCCGATTGACTACAGCGAAGTCACCATTTCACGAACGTTGTTCCGAAGCGGGGGTAGCGAGTACGCCATCAACGGGGCCTCCTGCAGGTTGCTGGATATTCAAGAATTGCTCAGTGATTCGGGCCTGGGCCGTGAGATGCATGTCATAGTCGGGCAGGGCCAGCTGGACAAGATTCTGCATGCAACGCCGGAGGATCGACGGGGCTTCATTGAGGAGGCCTCGGGCATCCTCAAACACCGGCGGCGCAAAGAAAAAACCCTGCGCAAGCTGGACGCCATGGCCACCAATCTGAACCGGCTGACGGATCTCACTGCAGAGATTCGACGGCAGCTGACTCCGCTGGGCAAGCAAGCAGAGGTTGCACGCAGGGCGCAAACCGTTCAATTTGAGGTTCGTGATGCCCGG
>JABBNV010000056.1:6131-8871 GCA_019352125.1 Acidobacteriota bacterium
GCTGGCCGATGAGTTGGTAACGTTGCGGACTGCCTACGAAAAGGACGCCGCTGGTGAAGCGTTGCTTGGGGAACGCAAGGCTGCTGCCGAGGTACGGCTACGCACCGGGCGCGAGCGGCAAACTGAACTGGAGACGCTAGCTGCCCAGGCGGCACCAGCACTGAGCGCTGCGCGGGATACGTGGTACCAGCTCTCCACGGTCCATGAGCGCCTGCGTGCACTGGCCGCGCTAGCCAATGATCGTCGAGCCATTCTGGGAGCCGAGCCGGTACCTGCCCCTGGCCGTGACCCGGAACAACTGGAACAACAAGCCCTCCGCATGCGCGACGAGGAAGCTGCCATGGCGGCCGAGGTTCGGGAACGCGAGGCTGACCTTGAGGGTGCACTCCAGACCAAGGCGGAAGCCGAGCGTGCAGCCACGGCGGAGAATGACCGGCTCACCGCATTGGCGCGGGCCCAGGCCGATAAACGTGAGGGATTGGCGCGGCTGGCGGGACAGGTCGGGGCCGCTCGGTCGCGCTGGGAGGCCACAGAAGCAGAGCTGGGGCGTCTCCGGGCCGCGGCAAGTCAGGGCGAGGAACGTCGCAGTGCTGCGGCCAGCGAGTTTACCGCCTTGGAATCGCAAGTGGCTGGAGTCGAGGCCGGGGAAGAGAACCTTGACGCCGAGTACGAAGAGGCCGTTGAGCAGCTGGAGGCCATACGTGCTGAGATTGAGGGACTCAATGCCGCTCGCCTCGCCGCTGAACGGGAGCGCGATGCACTGACGGCTAGACGCGAAGCCTTGGCTGTTGGGCTGGCCCGCGCGGACGGTGCGCAGGCCTTGCTGGATGCCGGAAACCATGGGGTTCTTGGCTCCATAGTGGACCAGCTGAATGTTCAGCCGGGCTACGAGGGTGCGGTGGCGGCCGCCCTGGGACCACTCGCAGCAGCGGTTGCCGTGGCGGATCACCAGGCGGCGTTGGCGGCTCTAGCCCAGTTAAGGAATGACGACGGAGGCCGCGTTTCGCTAGTGCTTGCATCCGCAGTGGCCCAGCCCGGCCAAGCCGTGTCGATCAGCGATGCGGTTCTGAAGACTGCTCCCGGTGCTGTGCGTGCGGTTGACGTGGTAGATGCTGATGCGCCGGTTCACAACGTGGTGGCGCAACTGTTGCGCGGCATTGTTGTGGTGTCCGCGCCCAATGACGCGGAGGCGATTCTTCGGGCGGAACCGCAACTGACCGTCGTGACCAAAAGCGGGGATGTGTTCACGGCGGTGAGTGCGGCTGGTGGATCCGTCGCGGCACCCTCACAACTGGAACTGCAGGCGGCCATTGCGGAGGCGGATGAGGGGATTCGGCGGGCCACGGCTGAGGCAGAGCGCGCAGTTTTTGCCCTGGCGGGCGCGGCGAACCGCGAACGTGAAGCGAGCCAGCGCAGTGCTGAAGCGCTGGAACGGCTGCACGATTCTGACGCACGGCTTTCCTCGGTAGCGGAACGCTTGGGCCAGTTGGGGTCGGTGCTCCGCGCGGCAACCGGTGAAAGCGAGCGGCTCGCTCAGCAACTGGCCGCAGCAGAGCTCAACCTTGTTACCGAAGAACAGACACTCCATGAAGTTACTGAGCGGTTGGCCCTTGCACAGGAAACGCCCGACGTTGAAGAGCCCTCAAGCCACCTACGCGACGAGTTGGCCCTGGCAGCAAGTGGCGCCAGAACTGCAGAGATGGAGGCCAGACTTGCTCTCCGTTCTGCTGAAGAAGGACTCAAGGCAACGGCCAACCGAGCGGCAGGCTTGGAGCGTGCAGCAGCTGCCGAGCGGGCAGCCAAGCGTGCAGCGCAGGAGCGCGCTCGCCGTCGTGAATATCAGGCGCGTAAGGCGCAATCAGTTGCTCGAGGGGCGGAAATTGCTGCCAGCTTCGCGGAGGTTTCCCTTGAACATGCGGCAACAGAACGCGATGCTGCAACGACTCAACGCGGGGAACAGGACGCGGAGCTGGCTCAGCTGCGCGCGGCCAACGAGGAGCTTGTGGTTGAACTGACCAGGCTCATGGATGCGGCGCATCGCGATGAGTTGGCCCGCACAGCTCAGAGCCTCAAGATTGAAGCGGTGGAGAACCGGGCTATCGAAGACCTGGGATTGACCGCTGAGCACCTCATTGCGGAGTACGGGCCGCACACTCTGGTACCCGCAGGCCCCAGCGCAGTAGTGGACAAGTGGGCCGCCTTACGCGCACCCGTAGACGAAGACGGGCAGGAACTCCGCGAGGGAACGCCATTTGTGCGCGCCGAGCAGGAAAAGCGCCTACGCCGGGCGGAAAAGGATCTCGCTGCTCTGGGAAAGGTCAACCCCCTGGCGCTGGAAGAATTCGCCGCCCTGGAGGAGCGTAGCCAGTTCCTCTCCGCACAATTGGAGGACTTGAAGTCCAGCCGGAAGGATTTGCTGGACATCATCAAGGAAGTTGATCAGCGGGTGGAACAGGTATTCAGCTCAGCTTTCGCTGATACGGCAGCGCAGTTTGAACGCGTGTTCTCGCGGTTGTTCCCCGGCGGCGAAGGCCGGCTGATTCTCACTGATCCTACGGACATGCTCACCACGGGTATTGAAGTGGAGGCCCGGCCTGCAGGCAAACGGATCAAGCGGCTCTCACTGCTCTCCGGTGGAGAGCGGTCATTGACGGCAGTTGCCTTGCTGGTGGCCATCTTCAAGGCCCGGCCATCACCGTTTTATGTCATGGATGAGGTGGAAGCGGCCCTGGATGACACA
>JABBNV010000056.1:8881-9506 GCA_019352125.1 Acidobacteriota bacterium
TGACACAAACTTGGGCCGACTGATCACGATTTTTGAAGAACTGCGAGAGTCCAGCCAACTGATTATCATCACGCATCAAAAGCGGACGATGGAAGTTGCCGACGCGCTCTACGGAGTGTCAATGCGGGGCGACGGCGTCTCCAAAGTTATCAGCCAACGGCTTCATGCCAGCTAGTCAGCGGCTGGCGTAGCCACGGCTGAATTGGCTGCGGGGCGGAGTGTCTCGCGAGCAAAGAGCCAATACAGAGCCGCCAGAATGCTGGTAGCGGCTGCGACGACGAATGCGGGACCATACGAGAGCGCATCCACCATGGCCCCGGCAGCAATGGGACCAATGATGGTGCCCAGGTCCTGACTCATCTGGAAGGTTGCCAACACTTTTCCGCCACGCCGCTTATTTCCAATGAGATCCGCAACAGACGCCTGTTGGGCCGGGGAAAAGAGGCCGGAGCCGAATCCGGCGATGGCGGAGACGATCACAAAGGTCACCACGTTGGTGGAGAACCCCAGTGCGGCCATGGAGAGGCCGTTCACCACCAGCCCCAGGATCACCATGGGGCGGCGCCCCCAGGAGTCCGCTAGTCTTCCTGCGAAGGTTAACGCCAATCCAGTGCCGACGGCGAAG
>JABBNV010000056.1:9516-9855 GCA_019352125.1 Acidobacteriota bacterium
GAGCGACGCACCGGAAGCCTGTGGGCCTGCATGAAGCACCACCACAGCGAACAGCGGAACCAGCGCCATCCGCACGCCAAAGGCAGACCAGCCGTTGGCGAAGCCAGAGGCCAGGGCTGCCCGGTAGCTGGTATACCCAAGGGCTTCCCGTAGCTTCATGCTGGGTACCTCCGGTTCGGCCACAGCATCAGAGACGTGCTGCACCGTACTTGGCCTCAGGAACGAAGCCACCAAAACTGCTGCGATAATCAACGTGCCGGCATACACCAAGAATGCTAGGTGCAAGCCATAGGAGGCCAGGAAACCGCCAAAGACGGGGCCAGTGATGTTACCCAACAA
>JABBNV010000056.1:9865-12344 GCA_019352125.1 Acidobacteriota bacterium
GGTCACCTTGCCACGTGCGCCCGGGGGAGCCAGCCGCACCAATAACCCCATGGCAGAGACGGTAAACATGGTGGACCCAACTCCGCCTAAACCGCGGAACAGCAGCAGCTGCCAATAGTCGCCCGCAAACGCGCAGGCTGCGCTGGACGCTGCGACTATGAGAATGCCGGTGATGTAGACGCTGCGTTCGCCCAGGCGTTCTACGAGCACGCCGGAGGCAGGTGCAAACAACAGACGTGCAAGGGCGAAGATGCTGATCACGGCTGCCGCGGCGCTGATGGAGACGTGAAAACTCTGGGCGAACTGGGGCAACACCGGGGCCACCAGACCGTAGCCAAGGGCAATAAAGAAAGCAGCCACAACCAGCACACGTATCTCGCGTCCCATCGAGGCATGCACCTTTGCTGTGGCTGGGGCAGGCGTGGCAACGGGCGCGGCAGGTGTGCCCAAAGGGTCAGTGTTATCAGTCATGGTTTGCTCAGTTTTTCATGTATTCGGGCCCTGCGTTGGCCGCTTTGGCTGCGCCGTGGTTCATGCCCCTGTGAGAAGCTTGGATGGTGAATGACATACTTCCCATCATTGTGTACATCGTCGTAGGTCTCGCCATTGTGGGGGCACTGGTCCCGGTTCTCCTCAAGTCCCGCAAGAGCCGTGAAACATACACCGGTCCAAGGGACGCCAACGACCCCGCGCCTGGGGTATCGGGGGGCGGTACTGACACGCTTGTTGAGGACAGGTCAGTTGGCGCTCCTCCTACCGAGGAACCCACGACGGTGGCCGATGCCGCCGTCGCGCCCCCGTTGGAGTCCCCTGCGCCAGTCCAGGGTCGGCTGCACAGGTTGCGCTCGCGGTTGGCAAAGTCCAATAACGCCCTCGGAAAGGGCCTACTGGCGCTGTTGTCCAGTGACAAGATCGATGAGTCCATCTGGGACGAGATCGAAGAAACGCTGCTGCTGGCGGATCTGGGCACCGAGCCCGCCATGAACCTGGTGGACATTCTGCGCGAGCGTGTCAAGGTGATGGGTAGCCGCAATCCAGATGAAGTCCGCGAGATGCTGCGTGAGGAATTGGTCAAGATGGTTGACCCCAGCATGGATAGATCCCTCAATATTGAACGCCATGCGGACCGCCCGGCAGTGATGATGGTGGTCGGCGTCAACGGTGTTGGAAAGACCACCACTGTGGGAAAGCTGGCACGCGTTCTCGTAGCCGAAAACAAGGATGTTCTTCTAGGTGCCGCGGACACGTTCCGGGCCGCCGCTGCGGAGCAGCTCGCTACCTGGGGTTCCCGAGTGGGTGTTCCCACGGTGAAGTCTGACGTGGATGGAGCAGACCCGGCCTCCGTTGCCTACGAAGCGGTCAGGGCCGGCATTGACGCTGAAGTAGATGTGGTGATGATTGACACCGCGGGGCGCCTGCAAAACAAGGTTGGCCTGATGGATGAGCTGGGCAAGGTCAAGCGAGTCATCGAGAAGCAGGCCACTGTGGATGAGGTGTTGCTTGTCCTTGACGCAACCACCGGTCAAAACGGATTGACGCAGGCCAAGGTCTTTGCCGACGTCGTCAATATCACTGGCATTGTCCTCACCAAACTGGACGGTACTGCGAAGGGCGGGATCGTCGTCGCGATTCAAAAAACATTGGGTGTGCCCGTGAAATTGGTGGGTCTGGGCGAGGGTGCGGATGACCTTGCTCCCTTTGATCCGGAGAGCTTTGTGGAGGCGCTGCTCAACTAGGCGTCACCGGGGGAAATAGTTTCAGCAGATCTCGGGGTAACATCCCCGAAACATGGCGGTCACGTAGCATTTACGTGGCCGCCACTGTTGTAACACTCCCGCAATCAGCCACCGCATCGGGTGAAACATCAGTCGCCGATTCTTGTAGTGACCACCTTGCACCGATGGCTTGGACCTCGGGCAGTCGATCTACATGAAAGGGCAGGGACCATGAATACTGGCGATACTGCGTGGGTCTTGGCCTCCGCCGCACTGGTTCTGCTGATGACCCCCGGTTTGGCGTTCTTCTATGGCGGCATGACGCGCGCCAAGGGTGTGCTGAACATGATGATGATGAGCTTCGGCGCCATCGCAATCGTGAGTGTTCTTTGGGTTCTCTACGGATATTCGACGGCGTTTGGCACCGATGCTTTTGCTGGCCTGCTGGGTAACCCCTTTGAGAAGTTTGGCCTGCAGGGAGTGCTCACCACCGGAGACAACGCACCGTTGGTGGGGACCATCCCAGAAATGGCCTTTGTTGGCTTCCAGGCTGTCTTCGCGATCATTACGGTGGCTCTGATTTCCGGAGCTATTGCTGATCGCGCAAAGTTCGGTGCATGGCTGCTGTTCGGTGGCATCTGGGTGACCCTGGTCTACTTCCCGGTTGCGCACTGGGTCTTTGACTTCAACAAGGACGCCGCAGGTAACCCCATTGGTGGCTGGATTGGCCAAGGGCTGGGCGTGATCGACTTTGCCGGTGGAAC
>JABBNV010000057.1:0-11455 GCA_019352125.1 Acidobacteriota bacterium
ACCACACCCAGAAGAAACTGCACCGGACGCACAACACTGGACACTTATCCGATTGAGCAGTGACGCACGGCACATTAAATTTGCCATTTGCGCCTGCCTAGGTCAGGCTTGATGAGTGCCTTGACATATCCGTAGGGCAGAAACCGCTTCCTGGAGCTTCAAAGTGTCGATTAATGTGCGTTCAATAGCAGCCAAGTCCCTGACTCTTGGTGCCGCTGCGGTGTTGGCTGCAGGAGTTTCAGTGGGATTTGCGGGGCCCGCATTGGCCGCACCAGATACTCCAGTACTGCCGCCCTCGTCGAGCATTGCTCCCGACCCCAGCCCTATGATCACGCCTACGCCTACGCCTACTCCAACGTCCACGCCTAGCGCCACAGCCCCTGTCACCAAGCCAATCTTGGTGCAGGCGCCAGCCACTTCTGAAGCATCCAAGGCCGCGCCCGTCGTGGCACCTCCTGCGCAGACAACCGCTGAAACGAGCCAGGCGTCTGTGCAGGCAACCGACACAGCCTCATCGGATTCTCCGACGGACTCACCGACGTATTCCACCTATACTCCACCACCGAGTTCGGCTGAAGCGAATGTGGGCTCGACGCCCTCTGCGTCAGTGGCCGACCTGGTGGCAGCGCACGTGAACTCGGAATCTAACCAGGGGGGCATGAGCTTCACCACCATCCTGTTGGGGATGGCGCTGATCGTTATCCTTGCCGGTGGCGGAGTAGGCGTCTATGCACTCAATCGAAGCTCACGCCGGTCCCACTAGTCAGAGTCGGACTCGAAGCCTGTTTCCAGCACCTTCAGGGTTGACGTATCCGGATTTAGCATGATGGCTGCCTCGTCGCGACGGTGCCGCAGTACGGAATCGATGTAGCTCTGTACTGCTTCGGCCAAGGGGACGTTGCGGTCCTGCTTCTCTGACATGTACCAGCGGTGTTCCAGCACTTCGTGCACCACTTCAGCTGGTTCTAGTTTGCTGCCCAGCTCGCGCGGGATGGAGCGCACAATAGGTTCAAAGACGTGGCTCACCCATGAGTGAGCGCTGATTTCCTCATCCAGTCCGGGGTTGTTGTCCGCGCGGTAGGTGTCCATGTCATTGAGCAGCCGGCGTGCTTGGTTTTCCTGCGCATCCAGTCCCGTGAGACGCAGCAGCCTGCGCTGGTGATGCCCGGCGTCCACAACCTTGGGCTGCAGCTGGATGGTGGAGCCGTCAGCGGTTGTCTTGATGGCGTACTCCTCAACATCGAACCCCAGGTCATTAAGGCGCCGAATGCGGGCCCCCACGCGCCACCGTTCGCCCAGCTCAAAGGATTCCTTCTCCGTGAGCTCCGTCCAAAGTCTGCGGTAACTGTCCATAATGAGTTCGCTGGTGGCCACAGGATCAACTTTCTCCTCGATCAGGCCACCCTCCAGCAGGTCCATCAGTTCCCCGGCAATATTGACGCGAGCAATTTCCAGATCATATTCGCGCTGGCCACTGGAAAGATCTGGGTAGAGTTCACCCGTCTCCGCGTCCACCAAATAGGCAGCAAAGGCGCCGGCGTCGCGGCGGAACAGGGTGTTGGAGAGAGAGACATCCCCCCAGTAGAAACCAATGAGGTGCAGTCGAACCAGCAGCAATGCCTGGGCGTCAATCAGCCGGTTAAGGGTGTCCTTCCGCAGCATTTGGGAAAAAAGTGCGCGATACGGCAGGGAAAATTTGAGATGACGAGTAACCAATACCGGGTCCAACGGGGTCCCATCCACCGTGGTTCGGCCTGTAATGACGGCTACGGGCTCTACGCAGGGAACGTCCAGCCGCTGCAGCTTGCGGAGCATGTGATACTCATGGCGGGCAATGTGCTCGCCTGTCTCCTTGATGGCGATCACAGAGCCACCCAGATGCGCGAACCTCACCACATGACGGGAGATCCCTCGGGGCAGGGCCGCCAAGTTGGCAGCTGGCCAGTCCTCCAGTTTAATGTGCCAGGGAAGGTCCAGCAGCTCTGGGTCCGATGCTGCGGCCGTGATATTCAATGAGCCCAAAACGCTCGACGGCGGGGTCAACGCGCGGGGGAGTTTTCCCTTTTGCTCGAAGTCGGTGGGCTCGTCCGTCCACTGGGCTCCTGGTACGTCCGTCATGCGTCTATTCTTCCGTAAAAGTAGGTGGTTAACACAGTGCGGGCCCACCGATGATTCGGCAGGCCCGCACGTGCAGGTAAGTCAGGGGTGATTAGTCACCCAGGCGAAGACCCGAGGTGCTGTCAAACAGGTGAATGTGACCCTGCTGCGGACGTACGTTGAGCGTGTCACCCTTGAGCGGTGGGCGGCGTCCATCTACGCGGGCAACGATGTCATGTGACTTGCCGTCCAGCATGGTGTGGCCGTAGATGTAGGCATCCGCACCGAGCTCTTCTACAACGTCTACTTCAACCGGCAAGCCGTCACCCTCAGCGGTGGCTTCCAAGTCCTCGGGGCGAACACCCACGGTAACGGTGTTGCCAGCAGCAGCGTCCAACACATCGCGGTGTACCGGGTAAACGGTGCCACCGAACTTCACGCCGCCATCCACTACCGGCAGTTCCAGCAGGTTCATGGCCGGGGACCCGATGAAGCCAGCAACGAAAACGTTCTGCGGGCGGTCGTACAAGTTGCGCGGGGTGTCTACCTGCTGCAGGATGCCATCCTTAAGCACTGCTACGCGATCGCCCATGGTCATGGCTTCGACCTGGTCGTGCGTAACGTAAACAGTGGTGACGCCCAGGCGGCGCGTCAAGGAAGCGATCTGCGTTCGGGTCTGCACACGGAGCTTGGCATCCAGGTTGGAGAGCGGCTCATCCATGAGGAACACCTGAGGGTTACGCACAATGGCGCGGCCCATGGCAACGCGCTGACGCTGACCACCGGAGAGCGCCTTGGGCTTGCGATCCAGGTACGGCTCCAGGTCCAGAAGCTTGGCTGCTTCACGAACGCGGGTGGCGCGTTCTTCCTTGTTGATGCCAGCAATTTTCAGGGCGAAGCCCATGTTGTCTGCGACGGACATGTGTGGGTACAGCGCATAGTTCTGGAAGACCATGGCAATGTCACGGTCCTTCGGGGGTACATCTGTGACGTCGCGGTCACCGATCAGGATGCGGCCTGCGTTGACGTCTTCCAGACCGGCCAACATGCGCAAGGAGGTGGATTTTCCGCAACCGGAGGGTCCCACCAAAACCAAAAACTCGCCATCGGCGATTTCAATGTTGAGCTTATCTACCGCGGGCTTCTCGGTGCCCGGGTACAAACGTGTCGCGTTATCAAAAGTTACTGTTGCCACAGTGGTCAATCCCTTCATCGGCAGGTACGTGCCGAACGATCCGTAGTGAATGGTGAGTATTCAGTTGACGACGAGCAGCATCAGCGGCGATGCGTGTGCCACACGTCACGTTCAGTATGTCACACCAAGGTCCGCTGTGGTTGGTTTGGTGTTTTCGATCAGGCTCCGGCACGCGAGCGGAGGATGGCGTTGAGGACGGCGGGCATGGACTCGGGCCCCGGAACTCGGAACGACGCTGAGGTTTGGCCGGAGCCAACTTTGATGCCCAGATCCGAGGGCTCTAGGGCGGCAAAGGCGTATTCGTCGGTGACGTCGTCACCGGCAAAAATGACACCGGTAGCCCCTGACGCCTGACGTGTCAGGGCTATACCTTCCCCTTTGCTTGCATGCACCACGGAGACTTCCACCACGCGCTTGCCATCCGAGACATAGGCACCTGGGAGACTGTCCAGCAGGCTGTGGGCGTGGGTGTTGGCCTCCAGCTCTACCTTGGCTGAAGCCTGACGGGTATGCAGTACTACCCCTGCTGGCTTGACCTCCAAAAGGGTGCCGGGGGAGCTGGCTACGATGCGGTCCAGCAGCTCATGCACCCGGTCAAGCAGCTCCTTTTGGTCAGTCGTGAGCGTCAGCTCTTCGCCGTCGGGCCCCAGCCACACCTCAGCCCCATGGCTACCGATCAGCAAAGTGTTTTCCGGAGGCTGAGCCACTTCACGCAAGCTTGCCAGCGCGCGCCCGGAGATGAGCGCCGTCGTCGTATTTTCAAGTGTGGCGAGCCGTGCAAAGGCCTCCGCTGACTCGGGGAGCGGCCGCGCGTCGCCTGCATGAGTCACCAGGGGGGCCAGGGTTCCGTCAAAATCCATGGCCACGAGCAGATGCTCAGTGGCGGACACCTTGGCGATGGCTGCCAAAAGCTCCGGTTCCAGTTCAGCCGTCGTCACGAACGGCCTTTGCCTTAAGCGCGTCCAGGAAACTGCGTGACCAGCGCTCGACGTCATAGTCCACGATTTGCCGGCGCATGGCACGCATCCGACGGCGGGCCTGCGCCACCGGCAGATTGACCGCCTCAACGATGGCGTTCTTCAGCCCGTCGATATCGTGCGGGTTGATCAGGAACGCTTGGCGCAGTTGGTCCGCAGCGCCGGTAAATTCGCTGAGTACAAGAGCGCCGGTGTTGTCTACCCGCGCGGCCACATATTCCTTGGCTACCAGATTCATCCCGTCACGCAAGGCGGTGACAAGCATCACGTCCGCAGCCAGGTAAAGAGCCACCATCTCTTCCACTGGGTAGCTATGGTGCAGGTATCGAATTGCCGTGTTGGAGATAGTGTCGAACGTGCCGTTGATGCGGCCTACGGTTCCCTCAACGTCTTCGCGTAACAGGCGGTAACTTTCCACCCGTTCCCGGCTAGGGCTCGCCACCTGTATCAGCGACGTTTCCTCTACCTTGAGCGTGCCTTCCTCCAGCAATTCCCCATAAGCCTTGAGTCGGTGTGTGATCCCCTTGGTGTAGTCCAACCGGTCCACGCCCAACACAATTGTCTTCGGGTCCCCCAAGTCCTTGCGAATCTGGGCGGCTCGCTTAATCACGTCCGAACGCCTGGCCAGCGTCTGGATCTGGTCAACATCAATGGAAATGGGGAACGCCTCAGCACGGGAAATCCGAGAAAACCCGCCCGTGGTATCTCGCACATGTACCTGGTGCGCCTTGACGCTGGCACCCAAGAACCGGCGCGCCGAGCGGAGAAAGTTTGCTGCATCATTGGGGCGCTGGAAACCAATCAGGTCTGCACCCAGCAGGCCGTTGATGATGGACTGGCGCCAGGGAAGTTGTGCGTAAATCTCCGGGGGCGGGAAGGGGATGTGGTTGAAGAATCCAATTTTCAGGTCCGGGCGTTGCTCCCGCAACATGCTGGGGACTAGCTGAAGCTGATAATCCTGCACCCACACCGTTGCACCGTCGTCGGCCGCTTTGGCCGCTGCGTCTGCGAAACGCTGGTTCACCAACCGGTACGTATCCCACCAGTGACGGTGGAATTCCGGCGGCGCTATGACATCGTGGTACAGCGGCCACAGCGTAGCGTTGGAAAAGCCCTCGTAGTAGTTCTGGACTTCCTCCTCGCTGAGGTCCACTGGGATGAGCCGCATACCGTTGTTATCGAAGGGGCGAACATGCTCATCGGGTGAGCCTGCCCAACCGATCCAGGCGCCGTCCGCCTTCGCCATGACGGGATGCAGCGCGGTCACCAACCCGCCCGGGGAGCGGCGCCACGTGTCCTTGCCGTTGGAGTCCTTGTGGCGGTCAACGGGCAATCGGTTGGAGACCACAATGAAGTCATATTTACCGTGCTGAGTGACGGTTTTTGAAGTGCTTGGCGGTTGATTCGTGGACAACTTGGCTCCCTTATACAACGTACTTGACAGCAAGCCTAGCTGTTGTGGAGATATTCGCGGAGGGCAGCTGCGCACTGACAGCCGCCGTGCGGGCGGGAAGTTACACAGGTTTTTACCCTAAAATAAAAGGGTTACGTGCTTCGCGGCACGCCGGCGTACCCCATCGCGAGGAAATATGAGCCCTACAAACGAACCCCGTAAGTCCAAAGCTGAGCGCACTTCCGAAGCCAGGGAGCAGGCTCGGCGGATTCGCGAGGCACAGCAGAAAAAGGAAAAGCGGAATAGCTTACTGATTCGACTCGGCGTCGTAGTGGTGGCCGTGGTTATTGTTGGCCTCATTGTGTTGATGGTGAGCATCAATAACGCCAACAAGGCTGCGTCAACCTTCCCCGATCAGGGCCCGGTGCCTGCCAACATGAACACCAGCGGTGGCATTGTGCTGGGCAAAGATAACGTGGTTATCGCGCCAGGGACTGCTGCTGGAAACGTCAAGGTCTCTGATGTTCCTGCCTCGCCCACCCCCACGGCTTCGGGTGCTTCATTGGTTCCTCCGGGCATTGCGGCAACGCCGAAGGATCAGCCCGCGCAGATTGTTGCCTACGTGGATTTCATGTGCCCCTACTGCAACCAGTTTGAGAAGACCTATGGAACGCAACTTGAAACGTGGCGCAACAATGGTGATGTCACTGTCGAGTACCGACCTTTTGGTTTTCTAGACCAGAGCTCCACCACCAACTACTCGTCTCGCTCAACTAACGCTGCCGCGTGCGTGGCCAATGCCTCCCCGGAGAAGTACAACGCGTTCTTCCAGAAGCTTTACGCGGAACAGCCAGCTGAAAACACGGCGGGTCTTTCCAACGCTGATCTGGAAAAGGCAGCCAAGGATGTTGGTGCTGCGGATATCCATGACTGCGTTACCAACGGTACCTACCGGCCCTACGTCAAGGTTGCGACTGCGGAAGCTCATAGTTACGGCATCACCAGCACTCCCACTGTGTATGTGGACGGCCAGAAATGGGACGGAAGCACAGACTTCAAGGCCTGGGCGCAGGGCATCATCGACGCCAAGAAGAAGTAGTTTCTGCTAGGCCAGTAGCAGCCGGGGTTTGGCCCATTTAGCGTGCCAGCCCCGGCTACGCTAACCTTGTACTGCTGGGTTTCCGCCAGCGCGCTCGCAGCAGCGAGCACCCGCCTCCTTAGCTCAGTTGGCCAGAGCACCGCTCTTGTAAAGCGGGGGTCGTCGGTTCGAATCCGACAGGAGGCTCCACGCCCCGGAATCTAGGGGTTTTTGGATGGAAAAATGGTCCCGAAAGGGGCCATTTTGACGTTAGCCACCATAAAATCATCACTTTCAGGCCCACGACGACGCCCTGGCGGCGGTGGTGGCGCCGACGCCGACGAGGGCGGTGGGGTTAGTTTGGCCACGTCAGAGGGGCCGAAGGCGTCGAGGGCAGACCCGGTGTCCAGGGCCTCTTGGTATTCCTCAATGTAGTGCTGTTGGGTCATGGAGACCGTGGAATGCCCCGCTTGGTATGCGGCTACCCCAACGCCCATGGTCCTGGCGCTGAGGGTAGCGTTTGCTTTCCTGAACGTCTTCAGCGTCACCCAGCCGTAGCCGGCGAAGATCAAACTGTACTACGAGGCCACGAACTCACACGGCACCGTCACTGTGGTTGGGGCCCGTCTACTGACAGGCGCAACCAGCTTTGCCTCGAAGTGACCGCCGAGGACCGCTGGTGGACACGGTTCGATGGGTGGCAAGTGCCCGATGGGTAGAGCCAACCGATGGGGCTGCTGCCCACGTATGGCAACGCTGGGCGGACACCGTGAGATTGGCGGACCTGGGGGCGTGCGGCCCCTGCCGGCCCTTAGCGATCAGATGCCTCAGGGCGCTTGTTTCACGAAGGTTGAGTCAGGGATCCTCAATGAAACGCAGAGACAGCCAATTGTCCCGGGACACTTGTGCCGCCCCCTCGGCATCTCCGCGGCCCGCAAGCTCGATGATCTGATCATGCTGGGCGACTGAATCCCTGGCTGCAAAACTGCTAAATCGCATGCGTTCTACACGGCGGATGACCGGCGTGGCCTGTTCCAAGACTTCCCTGATCACTGGGTTTCCGCTCGCCGCGACAAAAACAGAGTGAAAATCGTCGTCAGAGCTGAGGGCGGACTCCACGTCGAGGTCCATCAACGCTCGTTCAAAACGGACGTTTGCGGCCGTCATGGCTGCAATTTCTGCTGCCGTAATCGCCGGGACCGCTAGACGTGCGGCCAGTTCGTGCATGGCTGCTACAACCTGTTGGGAACTGACTGTCGAAGCAACGTCATAGGGTGCCACGATGGTCGCCTTGCTCTTCAAAACGATGACCAGGCCTGCGTGCTCAAGACGCAGGAGGGCTTCGCGAATCGGTGTTCGGCTGACCCCGAGCCACTTCTCCAGTTCCGTGTCCTTCAACTTCTCCCCAGGGGCAAACGTGCCGTCCACGATCGCGTCCCTGAGCGTTTCAAAGACGTTGTCCCGCAGGAGGGGTCTCTTGTGGATACCGGAGCCGGCAGGAGTGGGCATGCAAAATATCCTATCTTGCATCCAACGTCCCTCAGAGGGTGTCTTGACGCAACCAAAGTCCAAGGTGCAATATATTTCATATTGGCGATGAGATGTCTCACTTCCTTTGAGCGATCAGTCCGAGCGGACCAGCGCTGCCGCTGCGATGCCACACATAACACTTCAAACTTGTCGAAGGATTTTCCAAGATGGCCATCACAGATTTTGACCGCTACCCACTCACCTTCGGGCCCAGTCCCATTCATCGCCTCCCGAGACTTTCCGCTCATCTTGGCGGCGCGCAGATCTGGGCAAAGCGGGAAGATGTCAACAGCGGGCTCGCGTTCGGCGGCAACAAAACCCGTAAGTTGGAATACTTCATTCCGGAAGCGATCGCCCAGGGAGCGGACACCTTGGTGTCCATCGGCGGGTACCAGTCCAACCACACACGACAGGTTGCTGCTGTCGCAGCGAAACTAGGGATGAAGGCCCGCCTGGTCCAGGAAAATTGGGTGGAATGGCCGGACCCGCTTTCCGATCGGGTGGGCAACATCCTGCTCTCCAGGATCATGGGCGCCGATGTACGGCTGGACAGCGCCGGCTTTGACATCGGAATCCGCAGTAGCTGGGAAGACGCCATCGAAGAGGTCAAGGCTGCAGGCGGAACGCCCTATGCTATTCCCGCAGGCGCCTCGGATCACAGGCTCGGCGGACTTGGCTTCGCGAACTGGGCCTACGAGGTGGAACAGCAGGAACGGGAACTCGGGGTCTTCTTTGACACCATCGTGGTCTGCACGGTGACGGGGTCCACACATGCAGGCATGATCGCCGGATTCGCAGGCCAGGACAGGCCACGCCGGGTAATCGGTATCGATGCCTCAGCGACCCTTGAAAAAACCAGAGATCAGGTTGAACGGATCGCGAGGAACACGGC
The DNA here is from genome assembly GCA_019352125.1 of Acidobacteriota bacterium. Taxonomy (GTDB): domain Bacteria; phylum Actinomycetota; class Actinomycetes; order Actinomycetales; family Micrococcaceae; genus JABBNV01. Next base: position 9,163 of record JABBNV010000057.1, read on the forward strand.
GGAACTGATCGGACTGGGCCGCGAGCTTCGGAACGAGGAAATCAACGTTATGGAGGGGTGGGCTGGCGACCTCTATGGCATTCCCGTGGAGTCCACCCTTGAAGCCATCCGGCTGGGCGCCTCACTGGAGGCCATGATCACCGACCCCGTCTATGAGGGTAAGTCACTGGCTGGACTTATCGACTTGGTCAAGAGCCGCGACATTGCGGCCACCAGCAATGTCCTTTATGCGCATCTCGGCGGTCAGCTCGCGCTGAATGCCTACAGCGGGCTGTTTCGCTCCTGATCCGCAGACAGGTCAGGTCCAGCCAGGAGAGGTTGCTAAAGGAAACTGCACGACTATTACAGACAGCACAGAATATCCCTCCACCGGTTCCGGAGCTTCCGTTAACGACAGGACCCTCTCCGCCGGTGCAGCGCTGGACCAGGATTTCCTCGACGCGATTGCACAGCGCGCACTTTGGACAGCCACAGCAATCATCTATGCTGCGAACAGGGGGACGTCCCAATGCATCAGTTGTCTAAGTCGGCGGCCATAAAGCTTCCAGTGCATCCGGGGTGCAGTGGACACTATCGTGGTCCCTAGCATGGGGCATTTAACTTCCATCTCAGGAGCCTGGATCGACCACGTGAAGTAGTGCCCGCCGGTGAAACGTGGGCGGTGATCTTGCGCTGCCGCAATACGACTCACTCACCGTAATCAACAAATCACCTTGAGCATCTAACGGTTTTTAGTACCTACAAAGACCCCGGATTCTCAGGGATCTCTGCGAAAAATGCGGCTCTCATTATGGCCGTTTTCCAAAGCGGGGCAGTCGGTTCGAATCCGACAGGGCGCCCAGAAAGCCCGGAATCTAGCGGTTCCTGAAGATGTGAATGGCCCGATTCGGGACCATTCTTGCTTAACCTCCCGAAAACCTACCGGATTGGGTCACCTCTTTCATCATTGTTTTTCCTCCACCGGCGTGTTTGGAAAGTCATCCGGGGGCCCTAGAAATTCATTGGGCACTTGCGATTTCAACTGGCGATCCCGGCGCACCATAAGTTGCTCCATGAAAAGGGTGGGCATGGCCAGTAGCGGATCCCCTGGTGGGACTTCGGAGGGTCCTGATACTGATCGACTTCAAGGGCCTTGGGCTTCGCCTTCCTGCTACGAGGAACGGCAATTCCACCCTGCGGGTTGTGTGCGACAGCTTCATGCGGAGGGCCACTTTGAACATTCATGACAAGACTGCACCGCATCATCTGGCCGTGTACAGCCCAACGTCCTCAACGGTTTTGCGAATGAAATGGTCGATCACACCCGAGGTCGCGTCGCCAAGTGCCAGCAAAATATGCTTGTTGACAGAGTAGACGCACTTGTCCCTGGTCCTTGAAACCTAGTTGGAAGCGGGGCGTGAGCAACAATGGAACGGCCCGTGGCGTTAAGCTGGGGCCCTGAATTCCTGTATCGCCGCTGACCGTCTCATATGAGGCCCGGACCCCGCACGCGCAGAGCTGTCACCGGTTATGTGCGGCGACTCGCTTAGGATGCAGTGGTCGGAGAAGTAGTGGACATCGGCTTCGTGGCTGTCTTTGCTTTGGTTTGAATACCCTCCGCGAGCTTCTGGATACTTGTGCCATACCCTCCGGAGAGGGCCGTGGTCTTGATCTTCGCAGCCTGCGCGTCCGTTTGCGCCGGAGCTGCATTCTTCAGCGTGGTCAGGTCAGTCTGTAGGTTGGCAGGCAGCTTGGCGAACAGCTTCGTGTGTTTGCTGAGGGTGAGCGCTACCTTTTGGCCAGCACTGCCCGGGTGAGCTGCGTGAATAACGGCTCGGAGTTCCTTGCGGAGTCCAGCAGCCAGCGGGTGGGCGGCCTCATTGTGGAATTCTTTGGCTTTGTTCTGCACGGCCTGCCCGTAACCCCCAGCCAAAGCCGTTGTCTTGATCTTCACCACATCGGTGATCCGGCCAGTACCCGTGGCGTCCTTGAGTGAGGTGATGTCCGCCTGTAGATTGCTGGGGAACTTAGCGAACTCCTTCGGGTGGTTGACGATCGCGGTGGCGACCTTTTCTGCCCGGTCACCGGCTGCCTGCGTGGGCGTTGCGGAGATCCGGATGAAGGCCGACAGCCACTTCACAGCCTCGCCTTTCGCCTTCGGCGCCGCCGACGACGTCCCGGAGGTTTGTGTGACCGACCGGCTCATCGTCGCGGGCATTTTTGGGCTTATTGCCACCCATATCGTCGTGAATATTGGAGCGATGACGGGTATCTTTCCACTCACAGGGGTGACACTCCCGTTCCTCAGTTTTGG
>JABBNV010000057.1:11465-12333 GCA_019352125.1 Acidobacteriota bacterium
GGCGCCGGCGGTCAGTACGGTCGCGACCCCGATTCCTAAGTGGGTCTTGAACGGAACAGAGGCGGCCTTGGCCAACGCTGAGTTAAACATTGGTAGTCCTTCCAATTGCGGGTCGGGGGTGTGAAATAGATCAGCAACCGGGTGTTGCCTTGCGCCAAAGACTACCGACCCACTCTGCAAGTCGGCACCGCAGCAACCGCAAAAGCTCTGTGAATTCGACGTCGCTGCCCGAGGATTTTTCAAGGATGCGTTTCACGCATCAGTCCCTATGCAACATCAAATGAAGCATGATCGGTTTCGAATCACTCACGCCCCTACCTGGGGGTGGCCGTGCTTTTGTGCTGGAGAATGTGCCGGCAGGTTCCGCGCAGGCATTGAGCAGACGGAGGCCAGTCAGCTCCCTGCGGCGAACTTAATTGGCGTGCGTGCGCAGAAGGCGAATCACAGCCAGCCGGGACATGGCTTCCCTGCCGAATCGCCGAACGCGATGACCGGCGGTTCTGTCTGGGGTGTGGCGCTCCTCATGGTCCAGAGCCTGCTTCACGCCTCGGCGATGGGGGCAGCTCCGATGGACGATGCCACCGGCAAACTACTGCGGTCGGGTCTCTGGCATACGCCTAAGCGCGGCTACGGACCTGACGGAGGATCCACATGATGGCTCCGATCACCAAGAGGATTATGCCGATCCAGAGCAGGAACATCGCAGCTTTTACCGCGATGCCAAGGATCAGCAGGACGATTCCGACAATGATGAGTGTGAGGACGATTCCCATACCGCAATCCTATGCCGACACGCGAGGGAAAGCGAGGGGTCGACGAGACTCATGGAAAGTCCCCGCTTGGTGGGGGTCGTGCCTCAGATGTTAAT
>JABBNV010000058.1:0-1110 GCA_019352125.1 Acidobacteriota bacterium
GTAGCAGGCTCGGCTGCAGGGGAGCCGCCTTGGACTACAGCTTCCGTGCCAGCAATTTCAACATTGGCGACGACGTCAGCAACCTTCTTGGCCCGGCTACGACGTGCCGGGGCCTTCTTTACGGGTGCCTCTTCAACAGGGCTGACCGATGCTGTTTCTGCTGTTATGGCCTGACCGCTTGCCTCTGGCTGGGGGGCTGCGTCTACCTGCGGAGCTAACTCTGTCTCAGCGGCCTTGGGTGCTGAAGTAGTGGAACGCTTCCGGGCCGCGGGCGCCTTGCGCTGCGGTGCGGAGAGTTCTTCGGGGAGCAGCATCAGCGCATCAGCTGGGGCATCCGCTACTGCCGGTGCGTCGGCTACAACGTCCGCCTTCTTGGCACGGCTGCGACGTACTGGCGTCTTCTTGACCGGGGCAGCCGCATCTGCGCCCTGCACGTCCTGTAGGTATGACTGATCATTGTCCATTAATGGCACCACTCCAGCCCTCAAAGCGTCGCCACATCCGACCCTTTTGGGGGCGAAAATTGTCAAAACCCGCGGGCTTCGACTGAAGTCATTGGTCTACCGTGAAGTTCGCACCGGCGTGGTGGGTGCGGCAAAACTTCTTGGCCAACTGTGCACATTCGCTTCTGCTGGCTCTTCCCAGCAGAGGCCGCTCGGTGGATTTCCCTGCCGCGGCGGGTATCTTCACCCCGGCCGCAGCCGATACGTCACCGGCGAGCTTGAACGCTTACCGTTGGACCAGACTCCGCATATGGATCGGGGTCCAGCCACGATCATTGTCTCACAGTCCCAGATTTTCGCTGGCTGAAACGCTGATCATGTCATAGGCGAGTTATTCAGGGCTGTTCACCGAACATTCATGGTGACACGTTAGAATCGTGCCCAGAATCTACGGCATAACTTAAGGCAACCATGGCGAAAAGCACTCCCCCAGCTTCACGGACTGAACAGCATTCACAGGGTGTTGTTGATGCCGAAGGGCATTGGCCGGCAGTAATACGACGGCGAACCTTCGGTTGGCTGCTGGTCATCACCGGATTTGTGTCTTGGGTGGCGTCCTTTGCGCTAGTGCTGGATCGCATTGAGATCTACAAGAACCCGAATGCCA
>JABBNV010000058.1:1120-1506 GCA_019352125.1 Acidobacteriota bacterium
AAGACCAATCAGGCTGAGCTGTTTGGTTTCCCCAACCCTTTGATTGGGCTCTTCGCGTTCGCCGTCATCATCACCACCGGCATGGCCCTGCTTTCAGGTGCCAGGTTTGGCCGCTGGTACTGGATCGGACTGCAAACGGGCGTCACTCTGGGCATGGTGATGATCGTGTGGCTGTGGTCCCAGGCTCTGTACTCGATTGGGATCCTGTGCCCTTATTGCATGGTGGTGTGGGCAATGATGATCCCACTCTTCATTTTTGTGACGCTGCGCAATCTGGTTTCCGGGATCATCCCCGCACCTGCCCCCGTGGTGAAATTCGCCAGGGAATGGGCCTGGGTACTGGTGGCGGTTGGTGCCATGGCGCTGCTGTCGCTGTGCCAAGGCTG
>JABBNV010000058.1:1516-2311 GCA_019352125.1 Acidobacteriota bacterium
TCGTTTTAGGCGACTGTTCCCCCGCCATGGCGGGGGAACAGTCGCCTAAAACGAGCTTTGGGTGCCGGATACCTTAGGCGAACCAAATGCCAATCTCGCGCTCTGCTGATTCAGCCGAATCGGAGCCGTGGACCAGGTTCTTCTGAACCTTCTCGCCCCAATCACGGCCCAGATCACCACGAATGGTGCCGGGTGCTGCCGTGGTGGGTTCCGTGGCTCCAGCCAGGGACCGGAACCCTTCAATGACTCGCTGTCCTTCAAAGATCGCGGCCACAATGGGGCCGGAGCTCATGAAGTCCACCAGAGGCTGGTAGAACGGTTTGCCTTCGTGTTCCGCGTAGTGCGCGGCAAGTTGCTCAGTGGTGGCATTGACCTTTTTCAGTTCGACCAGAACATAGCCCTTGGCCTCGATCCGGGCCAGAATGTTGCCAGTCAAGCCGCGCGCAACGCCGTCGGGCTTAATCAGGACAAGTGTGCGTTCAGTACTCACAGGTGCTCCAATGCATAAAGGGGGTGTCTGTTGTCAGTCTAGTTGCTCAGGGTGGGCAGCTTCCCACTCGGCTTGTTCCTTCTCCCGCACAGCGTTGTCCCGGTCAATGCGGATGCCTGTGCGCAATGCGTACCACCAGGCCAGCGCAAACAACACACCAATGACAAACATCATGGGCTGCACAAAGCCTGTTGCGATCATCACCAGTTGAAGGATCCAGCCGGCCGCTGGTCCCCACGGCTTGGTAAGTACGGCGCAACACGCGATGAGGGCAACAAACAGCACCACGCCACCCACCAGAATGG
>JABBNV010000058.1:2321-3660 GCA_019352125.1 Acidobacteriota bacterium
CCTGCAGGTCATCACCAATTCCCTGCCCATCGCCGGCCTCTTCAGTGAAATCGGTTCGCTCGAAACCATTGTCACTGGCGGAACTGCGGTTTCCTTCAAACCAAAGGTTGCCAGGGCCGCAAAGAACGCGACAAACGCCTCGAGCCCCAGAACGGTTGATGCCAGCATCACCTTAGTAGACCGTCGCTTCTTGGGCATTCCGGGGCGCCATTCGCGCTGCGCCCTGGTCAATCTAGCCACGCGGCATCTCCTTCGCGTCAGCACCCAGCAATATTCGAGCCTCTGCCACTACCGTGATGGACCCAGTGATCAGCACACCGCCAGCAAGGTCATTGTTGCTCTCCGAACGCTCCACTGCCCACTCGATGGCGTCGTCCAGCTTCTCAGCAATGTGGACGTTTTCCTCGAGCCAGCCCAAATCAACGGCCAAATCAGCAAGCTGAGCAGCAGGCACGGCGCGGGGAGAATTGGATTGAGTGAGGCAAATTTCTTCTGCCATCTCACCGAAAGATTCCTTCAGCTGGTTGAGAATCCCCTCTGCATCTTTTTCGGCCAGCAAACCCAGCACAATCACCAACTTGCCAAAGGTAAACGCCTCTTGGAGACCGGCAGCGGTAGCAGCAATACCGGCAGGGTTGTGCGCTGCGTCCACCACGATGGTTGGCGCCGTGCGCACTACCTCCAAGCGCCCAGGCGAGCTGACCTGTTCAAAGGCTGTGCGGAGCACGTCGATGTCCAGTTCTCGCTCTCCCCCGCCGAAAAAGGCCTCCAGGGCGGCAACCGCCAAGGCCGCATTCTGGGCCTGATGCTCGCCGTGGAGCGGGAGCAGCAGGTCCGGGTAGTGACCTGCCAGGCCGTCAATGGTCACCATTTGACCGCCGACGGCGACTGCTCGGTCCGCCACGCCAAACTCGACGCCTTGGAATCTGAATTCCGCGTTCTTTTCACGGGCGGCGTTCAAAAGAACCTGGGCAACGTCCAGATCCTGAACTGCACTCACCAGGAAGGCGCCCTCCTTGATGATGCCAGCCTTCTCCACGGCGATGTCTCGGGTGGTATCCCCCAGCAGCTCCGTGTGGTCCAGGGAGATGGGTGTAATAACCGCTACCTGGCCGTCGCCAATATTGGTGGCGTCAGTAATGCCGCCCAGGCCCACTTCCATGACTGCAACGTCAACTGGCTCGTCGGCAAAGATAGCGAAGCCCAAAATGGTGAGGCATTCGAAGTACGTCAGCCGCGGCTCCCCCGCCTCCTCTAGCTCCGTGTCCACCATGGTCAAATAGGGGTGAATCTCGTCCCAAATACGAACAAACGTCTCGTCACTGACGGGTGCGCCGTC
>JABBNV010000058.1:3670-8856 GCA_019352125.1 Acidobacteriota bacterium
ACCCTCTCCCCGTCCGCGCATAAGGCGAGGAACTGCTTTAGCGCTCTCGTGGGTTTTAGCGCAAGCTTGGCGGCACGTTCCTCAGTCAGCCGGCCGCCGCCGCCTGTCAATTCGACGGCGAGGGCTCGCAAACCGGCCTCAATCATCCGAGCTGTTGAGGTCTTGCCGTTAGTCCCCGTGATGTGGATGATCGGAAAGGCCTTGTTGGGCTCACCCAAAATCTCCATGGCACGATACAGCGGCGCAAGCCGCGGCTCCATCTTATTTTCGGGTGCCCGCGAGAGCAGTTCAGCGTAGACGCTCTCCACCGAGAATTCGTCCATCAGGCCACCGTCCGTTCTACCGAGACGGAGGTAGCAACCTCGCCCGGAACATAATCCAATTTGACGGAGAGAGTCTCCGTCTTGACCAACTCCGCGTTGGCATGCAGGGCATCGATGACTTCTTGAGGACCACTGACCGTAGTCCCGATCCTGTCCGAAACCTCAAACCCGGCATCCTTACGAGCCTGTTGAATGGTGCGGATCAAATCTCGCGCCACCCCTTCCGCTTCCAGTTTCGCCGTGACGTGGGTGTTCAAGACTACAAACCCGCCGCCGGGCAAAACTGCCACAGCCTTCGCGTCTGAGCTGCCGTCGTCGTCCACGACGGTCTCCAAAGCGTATTCACCCTCCTGCAAGGCCAAACCGCCTGAGGTGACCACGCCGTCGTCGTCCACGGACCAGTCCCCGGACTTGGAGCCCTTGATGGCCAGCTGAACGTCCTTGCCCAAGCGCGGGCCAGCCGCACGGGCGTTGACCACCAACTTCTGCACCACCCCGAATTCTTCGGGTGAAGCCTGGGCAGAATCGATCAGACGTACAGTCTTGATGTTCAGCTCGTCAGCCACGATTCCGGCAAACTGCGTCAGCGAATCAGCACCGGGCGCCACCACGGTGAGTTCCGCCAGCGGCAGCCGCACCCGCAGATTTGCCGCCTTGCGTAGGGATGATCCGGTGGAGCAGATCTGCTGAATACGATCCATCTGAGCTAGCAGGTCCGCGTTGGTCGGGAAGGCAGCAGCGTCCGGCCAATCTGCAAGGTGCACCGAGCGACCGCCGGTAAGAGAGCGCCAGATTTCTTCCGTGACCATCGGCAGCAGCGAAGCCGCGACTCGACACACCGTCTCGAGCGCCGTGTAGAGCGCATCGAAGGCATCGTGACTTTCGTCGAAGAACCGCTGCCGGCTGCGCCGAACATACCAATTGGTGAGCATGTCCAAGTAGCTGCGCAGCAGATCACACCCCGTGGAGATGTCGTACGCGTCTAGGGCATCGGCAACGTTGGTCACCAGGGTGCCGGTGTTGGCCAGCAGGTACTGGTCCATCGTGTCCACATAACCGTCATACCGCAGCTGTGCGTCGTAGCCCGCACCGGTGTTGGCGGTGTTGGTGTACAGCGTGAAGAAGCTGTACACGTTCCACAGCGGCAGGATGACTTGACGTACGCCATCGCGGATACCCTGCTCGGTAACTATGAGGTTGCCGCCTCGCAGAATCGGGCTGGACATGAGGAACCAGCGCATAGCGTCAGCGCCGTCACGGTCCAAAACCTCGGAAACATCCGGGTAATTGTGCAGGCTCTTGGACATCTTCTGCCCGTCTGAACCAAGCACAATGCCGTGGCTGATCACGTTGCGGAACGCGGGCCGCTCAAAGAGTGCGGTGGAGAGAATATGCAGCATGTAGAACCAGCCGCGAGTCTGCCCGATGTACTCCACAATGAAGTCCGCGGGGTTGTGGGTGTCAAACCACTCCTGGTTTTCAAAGGGGTAGTGCACCTGGGCGTAGGGCATGGACCCGGAATCAAACCACACGTCCAGCACGTCCTCCACACGGCGCATGGTGGACTGCCCAGTGGGATCATCCGGGTTAGACCGCGTGAGCTCGTCGATGAACGGGCGGTGCAAATCTGGCTTGCCCTCCTTGTTCAACGGGAGTCGGCCAAAGTCCGCCTTCAGCTCCTCCAGCGACCCGTACACGTCAGTGCGCGGGTACTCAGGATTGTCCGAGGTCCATACCGGGATGGGGCTACCCCAGTACCTGTTACGGCTGATGGACCAGTCGCGGGCATTGGCCAGCCACTTGCCAAACTGACCGTCCTTGACGTTCCCGGGGATCCAGTTGATCTGCTGGTTCAGCTCCAGCATCCGGTCCTTGAAGGCCGTGACCTGCACATACCAGGAGGAGACCGCACGGTAGATGAGTGGGTTCCGGCAGCGCCAACAATGCGGGTAGCTGTGCTCGTAGCTGGCGGTGCGGACCAGGCGCCCATTGGCGCGGAGCACGCGAGCGATGGTCTTGTTGGCATCGAATACCTGCACGCCAGCGATGTCAGCCAATTCCCCTGTGGCGAAGAGCGGCAGGAAGCGAGCACCCTCATCGATCGAGAGCACCACGGGGATGCCGTTGTCCTCGCAGACCTTCTGGTCTTCTTCACCGTAGGCAGGCGCTTGATGAACAATACCCGTACCGTCGGTGGTGGTGACGTAGTCTGCCAGCAGGATCCGCCAGGCGTTCTGCGTTCCGAACTTTTCGGTGTCCGCGAAGTAGTCCCAGAGCGGCTCATATTCCAGGCCAGCCAGGTCACGCCCCGGCACGGATCGGACGACGGCGGCACTCGCGCCGGCAGCGTCGTCGTAGCCAAGATCTTTGGCATAGGAGGCCAGAAGGTCCTCCGCGATCAGGAATCCGCTGGCCTCGTCTGCGGAGCTGCCGTTCGGCCCCACCGGAACCACCACGTACCTGATGTCCGGGCCCACGGCGAGCGCCAGGTTGGTAGGCAGCGTCCAGGGCGTAGTGGTCCAGGCCAACGCCGAAACGCCAGCCAGTCCAGCCGATTCGGCAGCCGCCCCGCGCAGCGGGAACGTCACGGTGACGGTTTGGTCCTGACGCATCTTGTAGACGTCGTCGTCCATCCGCAACTCATGGTTGGACAGTGGCGTTTCGTCTTTCCAGCAATACGGGAGCACGCGGAAGCCTTGATACGTCAGACCCTTGGTGTGCAGCTGCTTGAAAGCCCAGATGACGGACTCCATGTACTCAACATTGAGCGTCTTGTAGTCATTTTCGAAGTCCACCCAGCGCGCCTGCCGCGTGACATAGTCCTGCCACTCGCCGGCATACTTCATCACGGAGGCACGGCAAGCGTCGTTGAACTTATCGATGCCCATGGCTTCGATTTGGGCCTTGTCCGTCATGCCCAGCTGCTTCATAGCTTCCAGCTCCGCTGGCAGCCCGTGGGTGTCCCAGCCAAACCGACGCTCTACCTTGCGGCCGCGCTGGGTCTGGTACCGCGCTACTAGGTCCTTCGCGTAGCCGGTGAGGAGGTGGCCATAGTGCGGAAGACCGTTAGCAAAAGGCGGGCCGTCATAGAACACAAACTCGTTGTCGCCATCGTTACCGGTTTCTCTGGCATCCACTGACGCTTGAAAAGTACCGTCTTCATTCCAGTACTTGAGGATGCGCTCTTCGATCTCTGGAAACTTCACGGAACCAGTGGTGCCGTGGGCAGAGTCAGTAGTAGCGGTAGAGGCTTTCGGATAATGAGTCATCACAAATCCTGGCGGTAGCAGCACGAACAGTCGGACACGTTTACGAGGACGGCGCTGACACCGGGATCTTTAGAACCGTCCCTGGCCAGTACCGCGGTACCACCTCGCTAACCCATCCACCTGCAACGGGCCGCTCATTGACTGCTGTGTCGGGCTTACCCGTCCGGTTCTACTACGACGCCTCCTGCCAAGGACAATCTCTACGGCTGGAGGTGTGGTTCTTCCGGATGCTCACCGGTGATAGCCGGGTCAAAGCGTTGCTTTTAGTTTAGCTCACCAGCACAAATCGACTAGTTCCGGATCACCTTGTGCGCGGCAGCCTGAGCCACCGGGCGAATCACGATGTCATCCAGATTCACGTGGTGCGGAACGCTCACGGCGTAGCGCACCACATCCGCAACGTCCTCTGCCGTCAAAGGCTTGGCCACGCCGGCGTACACCTTTGCTGCAGCTTCAGCATTGCCTCCGGTGCGGTTGAGGGCAAACTCCTCGGTGGCCACCATCCCGGGCAGCACCTCGACAACGCGAATGTTGTGCTCTGCCTCTTCCAGCCGCAGCGCGCGCGTGATGCCGTGTTCGGCGAACTTCGCGGCACTGTAGCCAGCACCACCTTCGTAGGCGACAATTCCCGCAGTGGAGCTGAGGTTCAGAACCGTGCCTTCACCGTGTGCGCGGAGCATAGGCAGAAACGCTCGGATCATTTTCATGGTGCCCAAGACGTTGACGCGGTACATCCACTCCCAGTCATCCGTCTTGGCCTCGGCCACGGAATCAGAGCCGCGGGCTCCACCGGCAATGTTGATTAGCGTATCGATCCCGCCGTCAGCCTCGACGGCTGCCAGGATCGCGGCGACGTCGTCGTCGTTGGTAATATCCGCAGGCTGCGCCACGGCGCCTGTTTCCTGGGCAAGGTTTGCCAGGCGGTCGGCACGGCGTGCGACGGCGATGACGTGCCAGTTGTCCGCGCGCAGTGCCCGGACCGTGGCCTCACCAATGCCGGTGCTGGCACCTGTGACAACAGCTCTGCGGATCGATTCTTGTGTGTTTTCAGCCATGTCCATAACTTACCGCGTGCCCCGCGGCATCACGAGTCTTATACGTCGGCGTTACGAGTTAAGGTGGGCCGACAGCACCACGGCGTGATTGTGGACGGTGTCTCGGGCTGCATAGAGCAGGTCAACCGTGCCATGGTCATGGGCATAATCTCGCAGCTGCGCAACGGCTGGATTACCCGCCAACTCCGCCAGGTAAGCCGCCCGGAAATCATCGAAACGTTCGGCCTGATGGTCAAAAGCGGTCCGCAACTCCGGGGAGGGCGCAACATCTTTGAGCCAGACGTCTACGGCGGCTCGTTCCTTGCTGACACCCCGCGGCCACAGCCTGTCTACCAAGATGCGAAAATGACCCGCGACTGGCTCGTCATAGATGCGCCGAACAGCAAATTGACCCATGGTGGCAGTGTAGCCCGGCAATCGCGTTCGGCAGGGTGGTAAAACATGAAAGAATTGCTCTATGGCTGAGTACATTCCGGGCACAGACACGCCCACATCCCCCGCCCCTGCCCACCGCGCGGTTAACGTACCGGACAAGCCTG
>JABBNV010000058.1:8866-12176 GCA_019352125.1 Acidobacteriota bacterium
GCCAACGCTGGATTGCCGAAGGTACCTACAAGTTCGATCGGGAAACCTCTCGCGAGGATGTCTACTCGATTGACACTCCCCCGCCCACCGCGTCCGGTTCCTTGCACGTGGGGCACATGTTCTCTTACACGCAGACGGATGTGCTGGCCCGATTCCAGCGCATGAACGGCAAGAACGTCTTTTACCCGATGGGCTGGGATGACAACGGCTTGCCCACGGAACGCCGTGTTCAGAACTTCTACGGTGTTCGCTGCGATCCCAGCATTCCTTACGTCGCCGGGTACACGCCGCCCGACGTGCCCGCTAAGAATCAGCGTGATTTTGAGATTATTTCTCGCCGAAACTTCATTGAACTGTGTGAGGAACTGGCTGTCGAAGATGAGAAGGTCTTTGAGAACCTTTTCCAGACGCTGGGCCTCTCCGTTGACTGGAACCTGACATACAGGACTATCGACGACGCCTCCCGTGCCGTCTCCCAGCGTGCATTCCTTGCCAATTTGAGCGCAGGAGATGCCTACATGGCCGAGGCGCCTACTCTGTGGGACGTGACCTTCCGAACCGCTGTTGCACAGGCCGAGCTGGAAGACCGGGAAATGCCGGGCGCGTACTACCGCTACCCGTTCACCGCCGCTGATGGCTCCAAGATCTACATCGAAACCACGCGCCCGGAGCTGCTGGCCGCCTGTTCTGCGCTGGTGGCGCACCCCGATGATGAGCGCTATAAGCCTCTGTTCGGCACCAAGGTGACCTCGCCGTTGTTCGGTGTTGAGGTTGAGGTATTCCCGCACCCCTTGGCCAAGCCGGACAAGGGCTCTGGTATTGCCATGGTCTGTACGTTCGGTGACCTGACCGACGTGACCTGGTGGCGTGAACTGCAGTTGCCCACACGAGCCATCATTGGCCGCGATGGCCGCATCTCCGACGTCACGCCGGAGTGGATCACTACAGACGCGGGCAAGGCCAACTTTGAGGTACTCCAGGGCAAGACGGTGTTCTCTGCCAAGGAAACCGTGGTCAAGCTCCTCACCGAGGGTGACCTGTTGGACGGCGAGCCGAAGAAGATCATGCACCCGGTGAACTTCTTCGAAAAGGGTGACAAGCCCCTAGAGGTGGTCACGTCCCGTCAGTGGTACATCCGCAACGGTGGCCGAGACGCGGACCGTCGCGAACGGCTCATTGGCCGTGGCTCCGAGGTTGAGTTTCACCCGTCCTTCATGCGCTCACGCTACGAGAACTGGATCTCCGGACTCAACGGGGACTGGTTGGTTTCACGTCAGCGCTTCTTCGGTGTGCCCATCCCGGTGTGGTACCCGCTGGACGCTGCAGGTAACCCAAACTATGAATCCCCGATTGTTCCGGACGATGCTGCGTTGCCCGTGGACCCGGCTGCCGAACCAGCCCCGGGCTATTCAGAAGACCAACGCAATGTTGCGGGCGGTTTCATTGGCGAAAAGGATGTCCTTGATACGTGGGCAACCTCTTCTCTGACGCCACAGATTGTGGGCGGGTGGAGCCGCGATGCGGATCTCTTCAGCAAGGTGTTCCCATTTGACCTACGTCCGCAGGGCCATGACATCATCCGCACGTGGCTCTTCTCCACAGCAGTGCGAGCAGATGCCCTGTCCAAGACGGCACCGTGGAAGCATGCAGCCATCTCAGGATGGATCCTGGATCCGGACCGCAAGAAGATGTCCAAGTCCAAGGGCAACGTGGTAGTTCCCAATGACGTGCTGGACGAATTTGGCGCAGACGCTGTGCGCTACTGGGCGGCATCAGCCAAGCTGGGCGCGGACACGGCCTACGAAATTGCACAGATGAAGATTGGCCGCCGGTTGGCTATCAAGCTGCTGAACGCCTCCAAGTTTGTGCTCAACCTGGGCGTCACCGAGGACTCTGTAGCCAGCGAGGACTTGGCTGTAGTGACCAATCCTCTGGACCGCGCGCTGCTCTCAGCGTTGGCTACCGTAGTGGAGCAATCCACCACGGCGTTTGCCAACTACGACTATGCGCGGGCGCTGTCCCTGACGGAGTCATTCTTCTGGTCCTTTACGGACGACTATGTAGAACTGATCAAGGATCGCGCGTATGGAGCCGCTGGCCCCGAGGGGCAGGCGTCTGTTCAGGCAACGCTGGCCACCACGCTGGATACCCTCTTGCGCCTGTTTGCACCGTTCCTGCCGTTCGCTACGGAAGAGGTATGGTCCTGGTGGCGCAAGGATTCGGTGCACCGCGCCAGCTGGCCAGTAGCCCAGCGACCGACCACGGATGCGGATATCTCGATGTTGGCAACTCTGGGGCAGGCTCTCAGCGGCATCCGGAAGGCCAAGTCAGAGGCCAAGGTGAAGCAACGTACCGAAGTGATGACCGCTACCATCACGGCTCCTGCCCACCAGCTGGCACAGCTTGCCGCAGGTCAAGAGGATCTCAAAGCTGCTGGAAACATGCGGCAGCTGACCCTCACCGAAGGTGACGAGCTGGCAGTTGCCGACGTACAGCTGGCGGACCCAGAGCCAGCGCCGGCCGCGTAGCAGAACCCGATCTCCGGCAGGCTCAACCGCCACAGTTGGTTGAGCCTGCCAAGACCTTGATTTCGACAGGCTCAACCACCGAATTACTGTGCTGCGGGATCTTCTGTGCGGCTACGCTTCAACTCGAAGAAGCCGGGGAATCCGGCCAGAGTCACAGTGGCATCCCACATGCGGCCAGCATCTTCACCACGAGGAATCCGAGTGATGACCGGGCCAAAGAAGGCCGTACCGTTGAAGGCCACCACGGGTGTTCCCACTTGGTCGCCCACCAGGGAGATGCCCTCTTGGTGGCTTGCCTTGAGCTGCTCATCGTATTCAGTGCTGGAGCCATACTTCGCCAAATCCGCGGGCAGCCCGGCCTGAGCCAGCGCCTGGGGGATGATGACGTCCCAATCTTCAATCTTCTCCACGTGACGCAGGGTCCCCATGGCGTCATACAGGGGCTTGACCACAGCGTCCCCGTGCAACTGCTGGGCGGCGATCACTACACGAACCGGAGCCCATCCGCGGTCCATCATCTCTTTGTACTTCGGCGGAAGCTCATCTCGACCGGAGTTCAGCACGGACAGGCTCATCACGTGCCACTTCACGGCGATGTCCCGAACGGTGGCTACCTCGTCAATCCACCGCGATGTAGCCCACGCAAACGGGCACAGCGGGTCGAACCAAAAGTCAGCCTGATTGGTGGTTGCTGCAGAGTCAGTCATCTTGTCCTCATGTGTTTGGCACTATTCCACTAGGCACAACAGTGGAGGCACAATGGTCATTCCTGCCACCGCCGG
>JABBNV010000059.1 GCA_019352125.1 Acidobacteriota bacterium
GGATTATTGGCGTGCTGGTCTACTTCGCACACCGCTGACCTGTACCGCTGACTCGTACCGCTGACCTGTACCGCTGAGCTCTGTTGCTGAACTTCTGCGCTGCCGAACTGCCGCTTGGGTCTTTAGCCCAACACGCGACCCAGGAACCGATCCGTGCGCTCCTGCAACCCCAGAATTTGACGCTCTACCACGGCAGCGGGATCCGGCTCAATTTCACTGGGTTTGGGTTCCTTGCGGACATTTGCATTGCATAAGAATTCAGCACAGATCAAGGTCCCCACGGTATTCCCATCGCGGCCAGACTGGCCGCCACGTTTGGCCACCCACATGAAGACGTCCGCTTCGGAGTGAACGTCCCGGCAGAGGTCACACAGCACTTTCCGGTTCTTGCCGCTCCCGCCGTCGGGCGCGCGGAGCAATACTCCGCGTAATGTGCCACGGTATTCGCGCAACAGGTAACCTCGCTGCGGCATCTTGGCATCTCGCCAACCAAAATAGTCCAGCTGGTCCCAGCCCACCGAGTCCCAGTTTTCGGGAAGGGTCAGCTTGGCCGTTTCACTTTTGCTGGCATTGACGAACGCGCTGCGAAGTTGTTTTTCAGTTATTTTTTGCACAACAAAACCTTGAATTTGTAGGGTGCTGCGGCCTTCAGGTGGCGGCAGCGAATGACGTGGAGGCTAAGGCCAGCCCTGGGCGCTGGCGGGTGCAATACAGGCCACAGCGGCCACCTGCGCTTTCCGCAAATCACGCCCTAGTCAAGGGGGGAGTGAGTTCGCCGTCTATTAATGGGTCATTCCTACCCAACCATTCTGACAGGTGGCTGCTGGAGCGCCAACTTTCCGGGCAAGTTACTGGACGGTAACATAATGCTCATGCATCTGCTTCTACGCACCATCTGGCACCTGTTCCTTTCGGCAAGGCGGCGGCCACTTGGCCTGTGGGACACCTCATCTCTGCCCATGCGCGTATGGCCTACGGATATTGACGTTGCCATGCACGTGAACAACGGGATGTATTTTTCGTTGATGGACCTGGGGCGCTTTGACCTGATGATGCGCGCAGGCGCTTGGCAAAAGATGCGGGCCAAGGGCTGGGGCCCGGTGGTGAACGCTGAAACCATCACGTTCCGGAAGTCCTTGCAGCTGTGGCAGAAATTCACCATCGAATCCAAGATCATTGGCGTCGATGAACGGGCCATTTACTTTGAACAGCGCATGGTGGTCAAGGGCGAGATCTATGCACAGGCGTTTCAGGCCACCCGGTTGGTGGGCAACGGCCGGCCGATCGCCAACGAGGAGATCTTTGCCGAGATTGGCGAGCCGCCGGCGGATTTGGTGCTGCCTGAGTGGCTGCATGACTGGCGGGCGACGACGGCGCTGCCAGGCGCTCGCAAGCCCGCACCACATCTGTGGTGAGCAGGGCCAGCTAGTGGCTGGTTCTCAGTGCTGCCAGGGCCTGTGCCCGGTGCCGGTGACCGACGATTTCATCTGCCACCACTGACACAGCGGGGGCAATCATGACCATGATCAGGCCCACCGGCAGTGGCAGCCCGAAAATTGTCAGTACTACTGCCCCGGCCAGAATCACTACTGCCGCTGCGGTGAGCCAGGCATGGAGTGGGTCGAAGGCCAGCAGGTAGCCGAAGATGACCGTGATCATGACGGCGAACAGAGCCACGGGAATGGCCACCGACGCTAACGCCGTAACCGGCCCGATCGCCGTCGAGCCTTCCATATATTGGGCCACGACGTGCAGCCCTGCGCCGACTCCCGCAATCGCGGCGAAGAGCAGAATGTGCAAGTAGCCGAAGCCGAAGGCCCGGTTTCGGCGTGCGTGCAGGGCATCCCCTGCGGGGACAATGAAGTACAACCACCAGAGGGCAAACGTCAGCCCCGTGCCAGCCAGGCCGACCAGGGCGGTTTCTAGTGACCAGCCGGTTTCGGCCACCACGGCGCGCAGAGATTCAACTGAGCCGAGCAGGCATTCGCCCAGGGTAATGATGGCCAGGAGACTGTAGCGCTCGGCAATGTGGTGCGGGTGCCACGGTGTGGCCGCTCGGCGCTCCGCGAGCCACGGCACCAGCATTTCCAGGGCGAACAGTGGCAGGGCTATCAGCAGGTTGATGGCCGGGTTGGTATGGAGAAAGATCACGGCGACCCAACCCAGCTGCACCAACGCCAGATATTTGGCGTAAATCAGCGCGGTCTTGCGCCGCACCGAGTCTGCCTTGGCTGCGCGCAACCACTGGGCAATCGTGGCCACTCGCATCACTACATAGCCCAGCACGATCACGGTGTCGTCCAGCTCTTGCCCGCGGATTAGGGACGCGAACAGCGGCTCAACACCCATGGCTACCACCAGTACGCCGACCATCTGCACCATGGTGAGGACGCGGAAGCCCCAGTCGTCCGTGTCATAGGCACTGGCGAACCAGCTGAAGTTGATCCATGCCCAGGTGATGGCAAACATGGAAAAAGCAAAGCCAATCAGGCCGGCCCACACGTGTTCGGTGATGATGGCGTGGGCAAATTGGCTGCTGGCAGTGCCAATGGCTATGGCAAATGTCAGGTCGAAGAACAGCTCCAACGGCGAGGAAACTCGGTGGATTTCCTCCGGGTCCCTACCGCTCATCCGAGTCAGAGCGTGCCGAAATGGAGAGCTACTCATTTCACTCAGGGTAGTGTCGGGCAATTGTGGGTGCAATTCCAACAATGAAGCTAAGCGTGGGGAATCCCTGGTCTCCAGGGTGAAAGAATAGGGACGGTTCGGCGAGGTTGGCTAGTTCATTCCGGTGGCGTATTGGAGCCCGAGGCTGGTCAGGGAGACTGTGATCCACAGCAACGCGCCTAGGAGGAGGGGTTTTGTCCCGGCGCGGCGGAATCCGCCCAAGTCCGTGGACAGCCCGATGGCTGATAGGGCAACGGTGATCAGGAACACCGAAAGTGCGCTCAGTCCGGGGTGAGCGGCGGCGGGAATCAGGCCAAGTGTGTTGGTCGCGGCGATGAGCAGGAATCCGATCAGGAACCAGGGCACGAGTCGGAACACGTTGACCCGAGACCGGGGAGTCGGCCCTGTTTCGGCAATCTCGCCAGCGTGGAGCCGGTCCCTGGTTTTGAGGCGGTGCTCGGTCCAGGCGGCGAGACCAAGGCAGATGGGGATGATCATCAGGGTGCGGACCAGTTTGACGACGACGGCAAAGTTGGTGGCGGCGCTACCGTAGGTTGTGGCGGTGGCGACCACGGAGGAAATGTCATTCACGGCGGTGCCAGCAAAGAGCCCGAAAGCGTGCTGGCTCATTCCGAGTAAATGCCCGATCAGGGGGAAGGTCAGGACGGCGGCGATGTTGAACAGGAAGATCGTGGAGATCGCGTAGGCAACGTCAACGCTGACCGCGCCGATCACCGGAGTTACCGCTGCAATGGCGGAGGCCCCGCAGATTCCGGTGCCGACGCCGATGAGGGTACGCAGATCGCCGATGATCCCTAGCCAGCGGCCCAGCAGGAAGGCCGCGACCAGGCAGACCGCCAAGGTCCCGAGCATGACTGGCAGGGACTCTAGACCGACTTGGGCTATCTGGTCCAAGGACAGTTGGGAGCCAAGGACGACGACGGAGAGCTGCAGGATAAACTTGCCGGCTGTGTTGATGCCTGGCCGTAGCCGGTCCCCAGGTTTGATCAGGGCGGCTAGGGCCGCGCCGATGACGATGGCGCTGACCGGTGCGCCCACTAGAGGGACGAAATGACCGATCACTGTTGCAACTACGCCGATCACCAGTGCCACGGCCAGTCCCGGGATCCTGGCCATGGTCACCGAACGCAGGCGGTGAAACCGCTCCGTCGCGCGAAGAGGTGTGCGTACGAATTCTGTTCCGCTGGGTGAAGGCATGGTATCCATCCTCGCGTGTCTGCAGCGGCGGCAGTAGGGAGAATACACTTGTGAGGTCACAAGCTCCGCTTGTGTGCTCGAGTGTCCGCGACGGAGGGAGGATCGGCCATGCTGAGTCCGAGAATGCCGGAATTGTCGGCACTGGAAATGCTCGTCACCGTCCAAGAGCTGGGCAGCCTCTCCGCTGCCGCTGCTCTGCTAGGACTGTCCCAGCAGGGTGTGTCCTCACGGATGAGGGCGCTGGAGGCAAGGGTCGGATCCCCGCTGCTGACCAGATCCCCGAGAGGGTCAAACCTGACGGACACTGGTGTGCTCCTCGCTGGTTGGGCTGCCGACGTCCTGGCTGCGGCCGAACGCCTGGACGCCGGGATCACTTCCTTGCGCTCGGAGAGCGTCCAACAGCTTCACGTGGTGGCCAGCCAGACCATCGCAGAATATCTGCTGCCGCAGTGGCTGGTTGGATTGCGCCGGCAGCAGGAGGCTCTGGGTCTGTCCCCGGCCCGGGTCAGGCTGAGTGTCACGAACAGTGCCACCGCGGCCGTCATGGTGCGGTCAGGGTCAGCAGCCGTGGGGTTCATTGAAAGTCCTCACGTTCCGCATGATCTTGCTGCTCAAACCGTTCAGAACGACGATTTGATCCTCGTCGTCGCCCCGGATCATCCGTGGGCCAGGCGGCGCAGCAAGGTCAGCCCGGCCGAATTGGCACGCACACCGCTGGTGACTCGCGAGCGGGGCAGCGGCACCCGCGAGGCCCTGGAACACCTTCTCAGCACTGCGGGAGCAGGGCCAATGCCCGGGCCAGCGGTGGAGCTAACGACCACTGCCGCCGTCCGGACAGCGATAGCGGCTGGCACAGCACCGGGAGTTCTGGCGGCCCTGGCGGTGCGGGATGATCTTCTCCTGCACCGGCTGGCAGCTGTATCTGTGTCCGAAATGGCACTGCGCCGGCCACTGACGGCGATCTGGGCGGCCGGCGCCAGCGCCCCTGCCGGCCCCGCCCGCGACTTGGTCGCTATTGCCTGCCGTCCCAGGACGGTAAGCCATTCAGGGCCGCGGACTAGCCGCTAATCGGAACGAACAGTTGCGGCCAGAGGTACGCCAGAGAACGTTAGTGACACTGCAACGGAAGGCTACTGAGCTCACTGAGAGTAGTGTCGAGCGGTAATGGGGGCCATGCCAGCAGCATGGCGGGAGGAAGTCGATCAGTGAAGCCGATCAGCGAAGTCCAGTAGTCGTGTCGAGAAGTGGAGCAAGGAGCGGCCAAGTGGCAGAGAATGTTTTGCAGTTGCAGGTCCCCATGAGGTGGGGAGACATGGACGCCTATGGGCATATCAACAACGTGTCCATTGTGCGCATGCTGGAGGAGGCCAGGGTGCACGCCTTTGGCCCGCCAGCCGGTACCGGAGCACCGGGCGCAGCGATTGAGCTTCCCGTCTTCAATGACCTGCCACCGAATGTTCAGGCGCTGGTAGTGGAACACCGCGTCAAGTACGCCAGCCCGCTCAATTATAGGAATATTCCTGCTGATGTTCAGCTGTGGGTCAGCGCTATTAAGGGCGCGAGCTTCACCGTTGCATATGCAATTGTTGACCCGGTTACCGCGGTGCGCTGTGTCCGGGCGGAGACGGTGTTGGCGTTCTTTGATGAGTCCGCAAGTACCCTGCTGCGGCTAGCGCCAGCCAAGAAGGCGATGCTGGAACCCCTCCTGGGGGAAAGTCCGTTCAGATAGAAATATCTGCGGCTAAGTGGTGGTTCCCTCCCTATGACAACTATAGGAATCATTGGTGCAGGACACATTGGATCACAAGTGGCACGCGGGGCAGTAAAGCTCGGCTATGACGTGGTGATTGCTAATTCCAGAGGCCCAGAAACTCTGACTGAGCTGGTTGCGGAGCTTGGCCCGAACGCGAAGGCTGCCACGGCTGTAGACGCCGCATCCGCTGGAGATTTTGTGGTGGTTACCGTACCCATGGGTGCCATTTCGAGCCTGCCGGTTGAGCAACTGGCTGGCAAGGTGGTGCTGGACACCAACAACTACTACTGGGAGCGGGACGGCCAGATTCCGGCGTTGGATGAACACGCCACCACTGTTTCTTCGATGCTGCAGGACCAGCTCAAGGGTTCCAAGGTGGCTAAGGCCTTTAATCATATTCAGGCTGCCTCCATCACCACTGATGGAACGCCCGCTGGCACGGCGGACCGTCGCGCGTTGGCCACTGCTTCCGACTCCGACGAGGCTGCAAACCTGGTGACTAGGCTGTATGACGAGTTTGGCTTCGATACCGTCAACGTGGGGCCGCTGGCAGATTCCTGGCGCGTGGAGCGAGACCAGCCAGCGTATGGGGTACGGCAGAATAAAGCAGAGTTGGAAGAGAACCTGGCAAAGGCTGTTCGGTAAAACAAGTTCAGGTTCCCAAGGTTATTGTTGAACAATTGGGCCCTGTGGGTGACAATGTGAGGACAGACCTCATGAGACGGTGATCACCATGCCCAGTATTGACCTTAACAGTGACATTGGGGAATCGTTTGGAAATTGGACGTTTGGGTACGATGCGGTAATTATCAGCAACGTCTCTTCCGTCAACGTTGCCTGCGGGTTCCATGCCGGAGATCCGGTAGGAATCCGCAGCACGGCGGCCGCTGCGGCGGCGGCCGGAGTCCGCGTAGGGGCGCACCCCGGTTACCGGGACCTGGCCGGGTTTGGCCGGCGCTTTATGGACATTTCTCCCGAAGAACTGCGGGATGACGTCATTTACCAAATTGGTGCGCTGCAGGCCTTGGCGCGGGCAGCGGGAACCACGGTGAGTTACGTGAAGCCACATGGTGCGCTGTACAACACCATTGCTCACCACTCGGTTCAGGCGCAGGCAGTGGTGGACGCGGTAGTGGCAGTGGATCCGAAGCTGCCGATGCTGGTGCTTCCGAATTCGGAAATTCAGCGCGTCGCTATGGTGGCAGGACTGCGGGCAGTACCCGAGGCATTTGCTGACCGCGCCTACAACCCGGACGGAACCTTAGTGGATCGCCGATTGCCTGGCGCGGTGCTGCATGACGTGTCCGCAGTAGTGGATCAGGTGCTGAGGCTAGCCACGGAGGGTGTGGTGACTGCCATTGATGGCACACAGATTGCCATGCCTGCAGAGAGCATCTGTTTACACGGAGATACCCCCGACGCGGTACGTATGGCCGCCGCGGTAGCCACCGCACTTCGCTCCAATGATGTGAGCATTGAAAGTTTTGTCAGCGCGTGAGCGGGACGGAGCAGCAAACTTCTGGGCCTCAACGGCCCGCTTCGGGGGCGGACGTGCCTTTTGTGCCTGCCGTGCGGGGGATTCGGCCCGCGGGGGATAGGGCCCTGCTGGTTGAGCTGCGAGACGTGAGCGCAGTGCTGAATCTCCACGCCCTGCTCACCAAAACACCGCTCCCCAGACAACTGGATGTGATTGCGGCTGCTGAGACGGTACTGGTGAGCTTTTCGGCCGGCGGAAACGTCGCAGCAGCCGCGGCGCATATCCGCACCCTGCCATTGGACACGGTGGCTACGCATCACGGCACCCACGTGGAGATTGATGTGGTGTACGACGGCGCAGACCTGCCGGAGGTTGCGCGGCTCACCGGAATGAGCGTTGAGGCCGTGGTGGCGGCACACACATCCCAGGTGTGGACGGCGGCGTTCATCGGGTTTGCCCCCGGTTTTGCCTATCTTTCGGGTGAAACTGACGCACTGTCTGTGCCCAGGCGGTCCTCGCCACGGACGGCCGTCCCCGCTGGATCCGTTGCGCTGGGCGGGAGCTACTCCGCCGTGTACCCCCAGGACTCCCCGGGCGGTTGGCAACTCATTGGTTCCACTGAGGCTCGCATGTGGGATCTTGGCCGGGACCAGCCCCCCTTGGCGCGAGCTGGGGATACGGTGCAGTTCAGGGCCGTGCGGGCCCACACGGTGGCCAGGCCACCGGAGCCACAAGAACCAGCGCAGTACATCCACCAGCCCGGACTCACCGTGCTCAACCCCGGGCTTCACACCACTATTCAGGACGCTGGCCGCCCGGGTTATGCGGAGTGGGGAGTCGGCGCCGCAGGGGCCCTGGATGCTGCGGCTCTACGACGTGCCAACAGAGTGTGCGGGAATGCCTCCGGCCAGGCGGGGCTCGAAGTGCTATTCGGCGGGTTGGAGCTGTGCGCCCAGGGGGATCAGATACTGGCAGTAACCGGCGCCGCCGTCGAGCTTGAACTAGAACTCGATGAGGATGTTCGCCTGGTGGAGATGGATGCGGCCTTTATGTTGCGCGACGGGGAAACCCTGCGGCTGGGCCGGCCCAGCACCGGCCTGCGCAGCTACGTGGCAGTGCGCGGAGGCCTGGCGGTCACCGCCGTATTGGGCAGCCGATCCATGGACACCATGTCCGGCATTGGCCCTGCTCCATTGGCGGCGGGAAGCCAGCTGCCCGTGGGGCACTGTGGCAGCACGTCAGTGGTGGGTAGCCCGGAGCCGTCCCCTCCGATCCAACCGGAATGCACCGAATTGCGGGTGCAGGTGGGGCCGCGGGATGACTGGTTCAGCGCGGCCACCGTGGCGGAATTCTTTGCGCAAGACTGGACGGTTACAGCGCAATCCAACCGGATCGGGCTGCGGCTGGAGGGACAGCCTCTGGAACGGAAACGTTTGGGGGAGTTGGTCAGCGAGGGGACCCCCTACGGTGCCATTCAAATTCCACCCCAGGGGCAACCGGTTTTGTTCTTGGCGGATCACCCAGTGACCGGCGGTTACCCGGTGATTGCCGTGGTGCTGGCCCAGGATTTGGACAAGGCCGCCCAGCTCCCGCCCGGCCACCGTGTGCGGTTTGTGCGTGCGGAACCGTCAGATGGCCCGAGTGCCCAGAATGCCCCTGCGGCGGATACATTGAACTAATGACCCTTCAAGACGTGCTGGCGGAACTGGGAGCCACGGCCAAAGGAACCACTCACGCCGCCACGGGGCTCTGGGTAGCTGAGCAGTTGCGCCATCGGATAGCGGATGGGGACTTGGCTCCGGGCACCAAGCTGGCCGAGGAGTCCCTGTGTGAAGCACTCGGGGTGTCCCGCAATACCTTGCGTGAGGCGTTCACTATGCTGCATGCGGAGCACGTGGTGGAGCGCATTCCCAACCGCGGAGTGTTTGTTGCCAGGCCTTCGGCTGACGATATTCGCCAGATTTACCGGTTGCGCCGCTTTGTGGAGCCCGCAGCGTTGTTGTGGTCAGACGACGACGGCGGCTTGGCTGCGCTGGAGGCCATTGTTGCGCGGGCCCAAGTGGCTGCTGCCACCCTGGATATCACCGCCATGGCAGGAGCAAATCAAGAATTTCACCGAGCCCTGGTTGCCCGGGCAGGCAGCCAATACCTGAACTCCACGATGGAGCTGGTTTTGGCGCAAATGCGCCTGGTGTTCCACTCAATGGCGGTGAATCCAGATTTTCACGCCCCCTATGTGGCTGGCAATGCCCAGATTGTTGGGCTGCTGCGCGAGGGAAACAAAGCTGGTGCGGCGGAGCTGATGACGCACTACCTAGGGCGTGCGGAAGCGCAGCTCTTGGCGGCCATGGAACGCTCTGCCACGCACCGCCGCTAACCCGCAAATCTGAGGGCCCAAAATTGATGGGCGCCAAGGGCTTGCCGGATTGTTGAACAAAAGTCTATGCTGTAGATCACACATGGCCGCGCAATCCGCGTAGCTGCAGGAAACACCGTCTCCGGCATAACTTTGGGTTCACTTCAGTCACCGGGTCGATGGGAATGGAATCTTATGCTTGTGCTCGTTGGGGTGCTGCTGGTGATTATTGGCTTTGCCATCCGCCTGAACCCGCTAATTGTTGTTACCGTTGCTGGCATTGTCACGGCGCTACTGGGCGGAATGAATCCGCTGCAAATTCTGGACGCGTTTGGCACCGGCTTCTCCAGTAGCCGATCCGTCACCATTTTTGTGGCCGTTCTGCCGTTGGTGGGGATCATTGAATACTTTGGTCTGCAAGAGAAGGCCAAGCTCCTGATCGCCAAATTGGCGCGACTCACTGCTGGCCGGGTGCTGCTGGGATACATGGTGATTCGCCAGGTCACGGCAGCCGTGGGGCTCAACAGCATTGGTGGTCATCCCCAGACTGTTCGTCCACTGGTCTATCCGATGGCGGAAGGTGCGGCACTGCGCCGTTACGGGCACGTTCCCGAGGCCGTGAAGGAAAAGATCAAGGCGCAATCCGCAGCGGTGGACAACATTGGGCTCTTCTTTGGGGAGGACGTGTTTGTGGCAGTCGGGTCCATCCTGTTGATCACCACTTTCGTGGACACCACGTACCACCTCCACCTGGAGCCGTTGCAGCTGGCCATCTGGGCCATTCCGACAGCTATAGCGGCCCTCCTGATTCACGGCTTCCGCCTGCTGCGCTTTGATAAGGCACTGGATCGGGACTACGCCAAGGCCACCGTCGAAACTGTTGGAGCTGAGAACTGATGATCAACGTCGAAGTGGTCTATTGGCTGGTAGGGATCCTGTTCTTGGCATGGGGCTTCTTGATTGCCCGAGACGTTGCACACCCCAAGCGCTGGGGCAGCAGCTCCTTCTGGGGCTTGTTGGGGCTGTGCTTCTTCTATGGCACCTGGGTTCAGGCGGGCACGGCGCCCGGCTGGGTTTTGGGGATTGCCGTGCTGGTGCTCGTACTGCTGGCCTCCACTGGGCTCCTGCGTGACGGGAAACCAGGGACGTCCGGCCCCGCGGAACGGGAAGCTTCCGCCGCGAAGTTTGGCAATAAGCTGTTCATCCCAGCTCTCACCCTGCCGGCAGTGACAGTAATTTTGGTACTCCTCGCTCCGGTGCTGAAAGTCGGCAACGTACCGCTGTTGGATCCCAAGAACACCACGCTGGTGGCCCTGGCTATTGGCGCCGTGGCCGCCGTCGTCGTCGCCCTGATGTTGCTCAAGCCCAAGCACCCGCTGACGCCGGTATTTGAGAGCCGACGCATTATTGAATCCATCGGTTGGGCCGCCCTGCTGCCGCAGATGCTTTCCACTCTGGGGATTCTGTTCACCAAGGCTGGCGTGGGTACCGCGGTAGGTACGCTGGCCTCCGGAATGCTTCCCAAGGGTTCGCTCATTGCGGGGGTGCTTGTCTACTGCATCGGAATGTTCGTCTTCACCGTGCTGATGGGTAATGGGTTCGCCGCTTTCCCCATCATGACGGCGGCCATCGGCTGGCCCGTGCTGGTGCAGACTTTCCACGGAAATCCGCCTGTTGTGTTTGCCATTGGCATGCTGGCCGGGTTCTGTGGCACGCTGTGCACCCCCATGGCGGCCAACTTCAACCTGGTGCCGCCGGCGCTGCTGGAAATGAAGAACAAGTACGGCGTTATTTCTGCACAAATCGGTACAGCGATCCCTTTGCTCGGGGTCAACGTGGTGCTGATGTACTTCCTGGCGTTCTAGTCGTTGGGGTTTCCAGCGGCTAGAGCGTTCCAGCGGCTAGGGCAGTGTGTAGGAATTCAGCGGCCGGCCGCTGCTTCCGTAGGTAAGGTCCAGGAGTACCAGGCCCTTTCGTTCCAGGGCGCCTAGGTACCGCTGTGCTGTGGGCCGGCTCACGCCCAGTTGGTCCGCAATCTCTGCCGCTCCAATCGGGGTAGCCCCGAAGTGCGGCGTTTGACCCGGTCATGAAGATCGAGCCTCCGTCGTTGAACAGCGGCAGCGCCTTCTGGACTGTGAACAGAGTGCCGCGTTCGTTCAGCGAGAAGGCGGTATCGAACTGCTCCTCGGTGATCTCTGTGAGCCTGCCCTGCGCCCCGCCCCCAGCACTTGCCCACAGCACGTCGATCGTGTCCTTTTCCTGCTTGACCGTCTCGAACAAACGGTCCAGATCATCGAGGTTGGCCGAATCGGCCTGCACGCCGGTCACGTTCCGGCCGATCTGTTTGACGGCTTCGTCCACAGCGTCCTGCCGCCGGCCCGAAATGAAGACGTGAGCTCCTTCGTCAACGAACAACTTCGCACCGGCCAGCGCCATCCCACTGGTCGCACCTGTGATCATCGCAACCTTGCCATCGAGTTTTCCCATGATTACTCCATTCATCTGCCGCGGCAGGGGCGCACGAGAGCGCATCCTCAGCGCGTCACAACAATTGTTCTGTGACCAAGGCATCCACTGCACCGGCATGGACCAGCTCGCCGGGGTGGCCGGGGTGTCCAAGCGGACGCTCTACCAACACTTCGCCGGCAAGGACGAGCTGATCGCGGAGTATCTAGGC
>JABBNV010000060.1:0-4855 GCA_019352125.1 Acidobacteriota bacterium
CACTGGCGCCGTCAACCCCTCCAGAGCCATAGTTTCGAGAATCGGTCCAGCTACCTTGCGCGGAACGGTTTTCCCTTGGCTGCGCGCGCTGTGTGGTGTGGAGTTGATCAGTCCAATGGTTGCCTGAACTCTAAATCGAAGCAACGATTTTTCTGCAGAAGTTGCAGAAGTTGCAGAAGCTGCTGAAGTTGCGGGGGAGGCGGTCTCAGTGCGCGTCCCGGCGCCAGCGTTAAGGACCAGTCGCAGCTGCTCCACCCAGGTGGCGATGTAATTGCGCTGAAGCTCCTTGACCTGGGCCAGATCTGCGGGTGCAAGGCTGCTGAGGTCTCGATCCTGAATACGAATTACATCTGGACGGGTGAGCGCGAAATCGACGTGAAACGCAACCAGGGACTGCAACGCGCCCAACGCCGTGGCGGATTGCGCAACCACCTGCAATCCGCCGTCGTACAAGTCTGTGCTGACGTCCATCAACAGGGCCGAAAGCATGGCCTGCTTGCCGCTGAAATGGCGGTACAGGGCAGGGCCGCTCACTCCGGCCGCAGCGCCAAGCTCTTCGATGGACACACCGTTGTACCCGCGCTCGGCGAAGAGTCTGGCCGCCGCGTCAAGTATGGCGCGGCGTCGGTCTGCTTTGGCGCGGCTACGCAGTGTGTGGGTAGCACCCGGCTCGCTCATGAGTTACCTTTGCTGGTTAGGCTGTGGTGGACAGCACAGTGTTGACAGGCTAACCTAAATCTCAGTTAACGGCTACTAACCAAAATGCGTTTTGCGCGCTAGGTGGAGACGGAAAAGAAGTCAATGGAGACCCTCAAGAGCGGCGTAGATTCCACGTCGGAAGCCTTTGTTAGCAATGACTCTGCCCAGCGAGCTTTAGTGGCTGAGCTGCGTCAAAAACTAGCCACTGCGGCGTTGGGCGGCCCCGAGAATTCTCGAGAGCGCCATGTGGCCCGCGGAAAGTTGTTGCCACGCGAGCGCATTGACCAGTTGTTGGATGATGGCAGTCCGTTTTTGGAGATCGCACCATTGGCGGCTCACGGCATGTACAACGACGACAGCCCGGGTGCCGGGGTCATCGCGGGGATTGGGCTGGTACACGGGCGTCAAGTGCTGGTGATCTGCAACGACGCCACCGTCAAGGGCGGCACGTATTACCCCATGAGCGTGAAGAAGCATCTGCGTGCCCAGGAAATCGCGCTCGAAAACCGGCTGCCCTGTATCTATCTGGTGGATTCCGGCGGCGCGTTTTTGCCGCGGCAGGATGAAGTCTTCCCGGATAAGGAGAACTTTGGACGCATCTTCTTCAATCAGGCGCAAATGTCAGCGGCCAAGATCCCCCAAATCGCCTCAGTGATGGGCTCTTGCACTGCCGGTGGTGCGTATGTGCCAGCCATGAGCGATGAAACCGTGATCGTTCGTCATCAGGGCACCATCTTCTTGGGCGGCCCGCCACTGGTCAAGGCAGCTATCGGGGAGATTGTCACTGCTGAGGAACTAGGTGGTGGAGATGTTCACTCCCGTGTTTCCGGCGTAACGGATTATCTTGCCGAGAATGATGCCCATGCACTCCAGATTGTGCGGGACATTGTGGAGACATTGCCCGTCCCTGCTGCGCCAGCATGGAACATTGACGTCAGCGTGGAACCGGATGCGGATACAACAGAGTTGTACGGCGCTGTGCCCACGGACCTCAATACGCCCTATGATGTGCGGGAGATTATTGGGCGGTTGGTGGACGCCAGCCGGTTCCATGAGTTCAAGAAGAACTACGGCACCACGCTGGTCACCGGGTTCGCCAAGCTACACGGCCACCCAGTAGGGATTGTGGCGAACAACGGAGTCCTCTTCAGCGAGTCCGCCCTCAAAGGTGCGCATTTCATTGAACTCTGCGATCAGCGCGGCATCCCGCTCATCTTCTTGCAGAATCTCTCTGGATTCATGGTGGGCAAGGACTACGAGCAGGGCGGCATCGCCAAAAACGGGGCCAAGATGGTCACCGCGGTAGCCACCGCTCGTGTGCCGAAACTGACGGTAATAGTGGGCGGCTCCTTTGGCGCGGGCAACTACTCCATGTGCGGCCGTGCCTATAGCCCTAGGTTCCTGTGGATGTGGCCGGCGGCGCGAATCTCCGTGATGGGTGGCAACCAAGCCTCGGGTGTGCTGGCAACCGTCAAGCGGGAGCAAATCGAGGGCCGTGGCGGCGAGTGGTCCGCAGCCGAAGAAGAAGAGTTCAAGGCACCCATCAGGGCTCAATATGAGGAACAGGGCAGTCCCTACTACTCCACGGCCCGATTGTGGGATGACGGTGTGATTGACCCGGCAGACACACGCCGTGTGCTGGGGATGGCTTTGGATGTTTGCGCCCAAGCGCCGCTGCCAGAAACTTCCTTCGGCCTCTTCAGGATGTGAGAGATGACTAATCGAGATCTTTTTGACACGGTACTGATTGCCAACCGAGGCGAGATTGCCTGCCGCGTTATTCGCACTCTGCGAGAGCTGGGCATCCGGTCAGTAGCCGTTTACAGTGAGGCGGATGCTGACGCGCGGCATGTGAGCGAGGCGGATGATGCGATCTGCATTGGCCCGGCAGCCGCTAGCGAAAGCTACCTCAAGATCGATGCAATCATCGATGCCTGCCGGCGCTCCGGTGCGCAGGCTGTGCACCCTGGGTATGGGTTCCTGAGCGAGAATCTGGACTTTGCTCTGGCGCTTGAGGCTGCGGGAATTACCTTCATTGGCCCGGGTATTGAGGCCTTGAACGTCATGGGGGACAAGATCCGCTCTAAGAATCACGTGATTGCCGCTGGCGTCCCTGTGGTGCCCGGGATTGCAGAGCCAGGCCTCACGGATGCCCAGCTGATCGCCGCGGCAGAGGATATTGGGTACCCGTTACTCATCAAGCCGTCAGCCGGGGGCGGTGGAAAGGGGATGCATGCGGTCCAAAACGCTGCGGACCTGCCAGCAACGCTGGTCACCGCGCGGCGCGTGGCTGCCGCTGCTTTTGGCGATGACACGTTGTTTTTGGAACGGTTGGTCAGCACTCCCCGGCACATTGAAGTGCAGGTCCTGGCGGACAACTACGGCAACGTGATCCATTTGGGCGAGCGGGAATGTTCCCTGCAGCGCCGCCATCAGAAGGTCATCGAAGAGGCGCCATCAGCGCTGCTGGGGGCCCTTGACGACGGCGGGGCAACGCGTGCGCGTATTGGCCAGGCGGCATGCAATGCTGCGCGGAGTGTCAACTATGCGGGGGCGGGAACTGTTGAGTTTCTGGTCTCCGACGCGGAGCCGGACCAGTTCTATTTCATGGAAATGAATACTCGTTTGCAGGTTGAACACCCCGTGACTGAAATGGTCACGGGCGTGGACCTGGTGGAGTGGCAGGTGCGCATAGCGGCTGGTGAGGCACTCACCCTGAGCCAAGACGACGTCGTCGTGCGCGGGCATGCTGTTGAGGCGCGTGTCTATGCGGAGGTGCCAGAGCGGGACTTCATGCCCTCCACAGGCACCGTGGTGTATCTGGACGAATCTGTTCAGTTTGAAGCTGGCGTGCGGGTGGATAGTTCGCTTCTGCAGGGCAGTGAGATCAGCGCTCACTATGACCCGATGATTGCAAAAGTCATCGCCTGGGGTGAGGATCGAGCGGCCGCGCTGAATACGTTGGATGCTGCGCTCAGCGACTATGTGGTGCTGGGTGTCTCCACCAACGTGGAGTATCTGCGATTGCTCATCAACGATTCCGATGTCCGGGCCGGCCGGCTCGATACCACCATGATCGAGCGCAAGATGCCCCAGTTCTCCTTCCGGCAAAGCGGGGACGCGGAGCTTGTGGCAGCGGCGCTTTTTGTGGCCGACGACGGCGTGGGCCAGCCAGCGGGCGCGTCACCGTGGCAGGCCAGTGACGGATGGCGGCTTTCCAGTCCGGCACCCCGCCGGATATCCCTGGGCCTCACACAGGGTGAGTACTCCGTGGTTTCCCTTGTTGACGCTGACCAGCAGAGCACGGCGCAGATTGATGCTGGGCCGGCGGTCAAAGCCGAGCTTTCCTTCGGGGAACAGGTGCTCGAGCTGGACTATGCGGGAGCCACCTACCAGTACACAGCCGTGGAGACGTGGGGCGGAGACGGGCATGAAGTTTTTCTGACAGACGGTGGCTGGTCCACACGATTTGCCGTACTGGACAGGGAGCAAACCATCGCACGCATGCTTGCATCCATTCAGCGGGAGGAACAAGGTTCGGATCCCGAGGTTCGATCGCCGATGCCCGGCACTGTGGTTGCCGTCAACGTTTCCAACGGGGACATGGTAGAGGCGGGCACCGTTTTGCTGGCCGTTGAGGCCATGAAGATGGAGCATCAGCTGGCTGCCGCCATGGCGGGGCAGGTACACATCACTGTCAAAAAGGGCGATCTGGTCAAGGCTGACCAGGTGCTCGCCACTATTCACACCGACGTAGAAGGAGCATAATCCCGTGCCTAATTTTGAACTGAATGAGGACCATCAGGCGCTCAGTGACAGCGTTCGCGAATTTGCGGATGAGGTAGTGGCGCCCGTTTCTGCCAAGCACGATGAGGAACATAGCTTTCCCTACGAGGTGGTGGCACAGATGGGGGAGATGGGGCTGTTTGGGCTCCCGTTCCCCGAAGAATTTGGCGGCATGGGTGGGGACTACTTTGCCTTGGCGCTAGCTCTTGAGCAGTTGGGCCGCGTGGACCAGTCCGTGGCCATCACCCTGGAAGCAGGCGTTTCACTGGGGGCGATGCCGGTGTACCGCTTCGGCAACGACGCCCAGAAGCAGGAATGGCTGCCTCAGCTAGTGTCAGGTTCGGCCTTGGCTGGTTTTGGTCTCACGGAG
>JABBNV010000060.1:4865-11959 GCA_019352125.1 Acidobacteriota bacterium
CGGATGCAGGCGGAACCCGGACCACGGCCAACGTGGTGGGGGATGAGTGGGTGATCAACGGTAACAAGCAGTTCATCACCAACTCCGGGACCGATATCACCAAACTGGTCACCGTCACCGCAGTCACGGGAACGTCGGAGCGGACGGACGGCAGCATCAAGAAGGAAATCTCCACCATTTTGGTTCCCACAAACACCCCTGGGTTTACGGCGGAAAAGGCGTACAACAAGGTCGGGTGGAACGCTTCGGATACTCATCCACTGACGTTCGCGGATGTCCACGTGCCCAAGGAAAACCTGTTGGGTCAACAGGGGCGCGGGTACGCGAACTTCCTCTCCATTCTGGACGAAGGGCGCATTGCCATCGCTGCGCTGGCAACGGGAGCAGCTCAGGGCTGTGTGGATCATGCGGTTGCCTATGCCAAGGAGCGAAGTGCATTCGGCAAGAATATTGGCTCCTACCAGGCCATTGCCTTCAAGATTGCGCGGATGGAAGCACGTGCCCACACCGCGCGCTTGGCCTATTATGATGCCGCTTCGCGAATGCTGGCCGGTAAGCCGTTCAAGACGCAGGCCGCCATCGCTAAGATGGTCGCAGGTGAGGCTGCCATGGATAACGCCAGGGATGCCACACAAGTTTTCGGCGGATACGGCTTCATCAACGAATTCACCGTGGCTCGGCATTACAGGGACTCAAAGATCCTTGAGGTTGGCGAGGGAACCACTGAAGTTCAGCTGATGCTGATTGCCCGTGAACTGGGTCTGTAGCAACCAATCGCGCGGAAAGGCTTTTTGATGATCAACAAGGTAGTGGCGGACGCAGCCACGGCAATAAAGGACATTGGCGACGGCGCCTCGCTGGCTGTTGGAGGGTTTGGACTCTGCGGCATTCCCGTGGCACTCATTGCCGCCCTGCATGATCAGGGGACAAAAGAATTGGAGACTATTTCCAATAACTGTGGCGTTGACGATTGGGGCCTGGGCATTCTGCTGTCCGATGGCCGGATCCGGCGCACCATTTCTTCCTATGTGGGCGAGAACAAGGAGTTTGCTCGGCAGTTCCTGGCCGGCGAGCTGGAGGTTGAGCTGACCCCGCAGGGCACCCTGGCTGAGAAATTGCGTGCAGGCGGAGCCGGTATTCCGGCGTTTTATACGACGGCAGGCGTTGGCACCTGGGTGAGCGAGGGCGGACTGCCCCGTAAGTACGATGCTGACGGCAACGTTGCCATCGCATCCGAGCCCAAGGAAGTTCGGTCCTTCGGGGGCGCTGACTATGTGTTGGAAGAGTCTTTGACACCTGAGTTTGCGCTAGTGCATGCGGCCAAGGGTGACCGCCATGGAAACTTGGTTTTCCATGCCACGGCCATGAACTTCAACCCCCTGTGCGCCATGGCGGGGAAGATCACTATTGCTGAAGTTGAAGAACTGGTGGAACCAGGGGAGCTGGATCCAGAACAGATTCACCTTCCAGGCATCTACGTGCAGCGAGTGGTACACGTTCCCGCTGGTTCGCCCAACAGTGAGAAACGAATTGAAAAGCGCACCGTCAGCGAATCCCCGGTGGTCGAGCCTGTCGAGACCCAGTCTTCAGCAGTTGGAAAAGGAGCCTAGCCATGGCACTCACGCGTAACGAACTGGCGGCTCGAGTAGCCAAAGAGCTCAAGAATGGCGAATACGTCAACCTGGGCATCGGCATGCCAACTCTGATTCCCAACTTCATTCCGGAGGGTATTGAGGTAGTTCTACACTCCGAAAACGGCATCCTCGGTACAGGTCCGTACCCCACCGAGGATCAGGTTGACCCTGATCTGATCAACGCGGGCAAGGAAACCGTCACCCTGAACAAGGGGGCCGCGCTCTTCGACTCGGCGACGTCCTTCGGCATGGTGCGCGGCGGTCACGTAGACGTTGCCGTACTGGGCGCCATGGAGGTTGCGGAGAACGGTGACCTTGCCAACTGGATGGTCCCCGGCAAGATGGTCAAAGGCATGGGCGGTGCCATGGATCTGGTCTTCGGTGCCAAACGCCTGATCATCATGATGGAACATACGGACCGTAACGGGAACCCCAAGATTGTGAAGAGCTGCACCCTGCCGCTCACCGGAAAGGGTTGCGTCGACCGCATCATTACGGACCTTGCCGTCATCGACGTTACCGACGGTGGGCTAGTGCTGCGCGAAGTAGCGCCTGGCGTTACAGCCGAACAGGTTCAGGCAGTGACGGGTGCGCCGTTGGAAATTGAGTGGCACAACGAGGACGACGTATGAGTCTGAGCGGCGAAGGCAGCTCGGACGAGTCTCCGGTCGAGGGGAGTGCGAGTACGGACGCGCCACGCGTCGTAGAGCAGCGCGGGCTCTACTTCGATGAGCTGGAGACTGATGTTGTCTACGCTCACCGGCCGGGACGCACCGTCACTGAGACGGATAACGTCCTCTTCACCACCATGACCATGAATACTCAGGCGCTTCATCTCGATGCAGCGTGGAGTGCCAAGCAACCCTTTGGTCAGCGACTTATGAATTCCATGTTCACGCTGGCCACCATGGTAGGGCAATCGGTTACCCAGTTGACGGCCGGGACTATCGTGGCGCAGCTGGGCTTGACGGACGTTTCGTTTCCACATCCGCTGTACCACGGGGACACCCTCTATACGGAGACTGTGGTGACCAGCAAACGCCTGTCCAGCTCGCGGCCGGGGCAGGGGATAGTCGCAATGCAGCACACAGGAAAGAACCAAGATGGAACCGTGGTTGCAGTGGCCACCCGGACTGCACTGATGTGGACTGCAGACGGCCACAAGGACAATCAAGCTGGAGTGAAAAACGTATGACCGACGCATTGACCATGGGCCCGGCGTTGCTGTTCTGCCCGGGGGACAGGCCCGAACGTTTCGTCAAAGCTGCCGAACGCGCTGACGCAGTGATCATTGACCTTGAGGACGCGGTATCCCCGAATAACAAGGCGATGGCCCGCGAAAACCTGCTGGCACATCCGCTGGATCCGGCAAGCACAATTGTTCGGATCAATCCAGTCTCTACCCCTGACTTCGAACTGGATCTCGCCGCCCTCCGTCAGAGCAACTACACCCACGTCATGTTGGCAAAGACCGAGGCGGCTGCTGACGCCCGAGAGCTGGCCGACTACGCCGTCGTCGCCCTGTGTGAAACTGCGAAGGGCATCCTTGCGTCTGCAGACATCGCTGCGGAGCCTAACGTAGTGGCCCTGATGTGGGGCGCGGAGGATCTGGTGGCTTCTCTGGGGGGAACCTCCAGCCGGACCGCTGACGGTAGCTACCGGGCCGTAGCTCTGGCGTCGCGCTCGCAGGTGCTCCTGGCCGCCGGTGCGAATGGCAAGGTGGCCATTGACTCCGTGTACGTGGACATTCCGGATACCGCGGGGTTGACAGAGGAATCCGAGGATGCCGTGGCGTCTGGATTTGGGGCCAAGGCTTGTATCCATCCCAGCCACGTGGCCGTAGTCAGGCAAGCCTATGCGCCCACGGCTGAGGAGGTTACGGCCGCGCGTGAGCTCTTGGCTGCAGCAGCCGCTTCAGGTTCCGGAGTGTTCGCCTACGAGGGCAAGATGATCGACGGCCCCATCCTGAAGCACGCGGTCGCTACTTTGCGCAGGGCAGGGGAGCAGTAGCATCCGCTGAGTTCCACGGCGTGGCTGCAAAGAGGGAATACTGGAACCATGGCGCAACGAACAGTAATTATTTTGGGGTCAACTGGTTCCATTGGCACGCAGGCTCTTGATGTCATCGCCGCTGCCAGGCTCGAGGACGGCAGCCCACGTTTTGTGGTGAGCGCGCTGAGCGCTGGCGGTGGCCAATTGGCGCTGTTGGCCAGCCAAGCAGTGCAGACTCGGGCCGAGGCAGTGGGCGCAGCCAATGCTCAGCCGGAGGAGCTCCGCCGGGCCATTACGGACACTGCGGCGCAGGTCGGAGTCCACGATTACCACCCGGAAATCTTCACTGGACCTGACGCCGCCACCGCCATTGCCGGCTGGAATGCCAACGGGCCAGCCGACGTCGTTCTGAACGGCATCACGGGGTCAATCGGATTGGCGCCCACGCTTGCGGCGCTCAAATCCGGTGCTCTCTTGGCGCTGGCTAACAAGGAATCCCTGATTGTGGGTGGTCAGCTGGTCAAGGACGCAGCCGCACCTGGCCAGCTAGTGCCCGTGGATTCTGAACATTCAGCCTTGGCTCAAGCACTGCGTTCCGGCTCAGCCAGTGAGGTGGACCGCTTGGTGCTCACTGCATCCGGCGGCCCGTTCCGGGGCAGGTCCAGGGAAGAACTGCGCCATGTCACTCCTGATCAGGCGCTCCAGCACCCCACGTGGGACATGGGCCTGATGGTCACAACCAACTCGGCGAGCCTGGTCAACAAGGGACTTGAGGTCATTGAGGCCCACCTGCTCTTTGATGTTCCCTTGGACCGGATTGATGTGGTGGTGCACCCGCAATCCGTGGTGCATTCCATGGTTCAGTTTGTGGACGGTTCCACCATGGCACAGTGCTCTCCGCCGGACATGCGGCTGCCGATTGCGCTGGGTCTAGGCTGGCCTGACCGCGTCCCGCGGGCCGCGATGGCGTGCGATTGGACGCAGGCCACTAGTTGGACGTTCGAGCCGCTGGATACGCAAGCGTTCCCCGCCGTCGAGCTTGCCAAGTCCGCGGCCAAGCAGGGAAGCACCTTTCCCGCCGTGTACAACGCCGCCAACGAAGCGGCCGTCTATGCGTTCCATGCGGGCAAGATAGGATTCCTGGACATTGTGGATACTGTGGAGACCGTGCTCGGCGAGCATCCAGGTTCCACGCAGCTAAGCCTAGGCTCGGTGCTGGATGCTGAGGTGTGGGCACGTGCGCGCACGCAAGAACGTTTGGCTTTAGTAGGCCGCTAAACTAACCGGTCAGCCGGCGAGGAAAATAATTGTGACTGTATTGCTGTTCATTCTGGGCGTTGTGGTGGTTGCCGTTGGCATTGCCGTTTCGATTGCTCTGCACGAAGTGGGCCACCTGCTGCCCGCCAAGCTGTTCAACGTCCGTGTGACGAAGTACATGATTGGCTTTGGCAAAACCATCTTCTCGATCAAACGGGGCGAGACCGAATACGGGTTCAAGGCCATCCCTGCGGGTGGTTACGTGGCCATGATCGGCATGTATCCGCCGAACGCGGACGATGGCGCGGTTCGCCCCTCCAGCACCGGAATGTTCCAAACTCTGGCTACCGAAGCGCGGAGCATGGCTCACGAAGAAGTTGGCCCAGGAGACGAAAACCGCGTTTTCTACAAGCTTCCCGTGTGGAAAAAAGTCATCATCATGCTCGGTGGCCCCCTGATGAACCTGCTCATCGGCACCGTCTTGATGGCAGTGGTCTTGATGGGCTTTGGCACATCCCAGCCGACGACGACGGTGGCGTCCGTGAGTGCCTGCCAGGTCAAATACGGGGAGCCAGAACCCACCGATCTCTCCACCTGCACCAAGACTCCCGCAGCTGCAGCGGGCATCCAGCCAGGGGACACCATCACCACGTTCGACGGCAAGGCTGTGACCAGTTGGGATCAGCTGACCGGCTGGATTCGAGACGATGCAGGTAAGAGCGTAGCCATTACCCTTTTGCGTAACGGAAAAACGGTGAATACCACCTTGACCCCAGTGCTGACTTCGCGGCCTGTAGTGGATATCAACGGAACTCAGGAGAAAGATGCCAGCGGTGCTGCAAAGATGGCGTCCGTAGGGTTCGCTGGCATTGGTGCCACCTCTCACCTTGTTCCCCAGCCCGCTTCCGCCGTCCTTCCGGCGGTGGGGAACAACCTAGTGCAGATTTCCGGCGTAGTCCTGAACCTGCCGCAGCGGCTAGTGGCAGTTGCTCAAGCTGCGTTTAGCTCGGCCCCGAGAGATCCCAATGGCCCGATCTCGGTAGTCGGCGTAGGTCGCGTCGCTGGCGAAGTGGCTTCCATGCAAGATGTTCCGGTAGCCGCGCGCGTCGAGACCTTGATTAGTCTCGTGGCCGGGCTGAACCTGGCCCTGTTTGTCTTCAACCTCATCCCGCTGTTGCCGCTGGACGGCGGTCACGTGGCCGGTGCGCTGTACGAGGCAGTGCGCCGTGGGTTGGCCAAGGTGTTCCGCAAACGCGATCCCGGTCCTTTCGACATTGCCAAATTGTTGCCCCTGACCTATGTGGTTGCCAGTGTTCTGCTGGTCATGGGAGCCCTCCTGATCTACGCGGACATCGTTAAACCTGTGGACATCTTCGGAACTAGGTAAAGCCAATTCGGTTGTTTTTATAGAATCAACCCTTTATGGTTTATATATGTTCGTATTGACGGTGGATCAGCGGGGTAGCCGACGGGGTTCAGATTTAGTTCCGGCGCTACTGCGTGACCTGCGGGATATCCCCACCGAAGCAGGATTTGAGCGGTCCGTCGGAGACGAAGTGCAGGGCGTACTGGCCAGTGCGGCCGATGTAGTTGACGTAGCCATGCGAGTTCTGCGCACGGGACAGTGGTACGTAGGCATCGGCGTGGGCCCGGTGGAACTGCCGCTCGCTTCAGAAGCGCGTCAGGGCAGGGGAGCTGCTTTCATAGCTGCTCGAAATGCAGTGGATCGTGCCAAGAAGACCGGCGAACGAGTTCCCCTTGCTGTAGTCGCAGCGTCGCAGGGACCAGGGGGCCGTGCAGCGCCTAATTCAGCGGCTCCGGCTACCTTGAATTCTCCAGCCGCAGCGCCTAAGGTCGCCGCGGCTGCGGAAGCCGTACTGGTGCTGATCGGACGGCTCGTCATGGATCGCAGTGAGGCCGAATGGCGAGTCCTGGACTTCCTCCAGCCCGGCGTCCGAGGACAACAGGCGGGCGTTGCCTCTGTGCTGAAAATTTCCCCTCAGGCCGTCAGCAAAGCAGTTCTCCGATCCGGCTGGCAAGAAGAACTGGCAGGCCGTGAAGCAGCAGAATTGCTATTGAAAAGCGCAGACTCGCTCGCGCAATAGCCGGCTCTGCCCGTGACCCAGCGTCGGTGCGCAAGACCCCTTGAGCCCCCATTTCCCTCAACGCGAGTGCAGATCTTGACGCTATTCGGGCCTGTCATGTCTCATC
>JABBNV010000061.1 GCA_019352125.1 Acidobacteriota bacterium
CACAAAAATGTCATCGGGTTCGGAGATGCCCAGCAGGTGGCGAGGCTTGCCTTCCGGCAGTTCCTCATTGCACCAGCGCACAATGGTGCCCAGATTCTCCTTCTCCAGAGCCCCACCGATGCCAAAGCCGTCAAAGTCCATGGCGCCCAGATCCCTGCACGCCTTGCGTCGCAGATCTTCATACTGCGCACCCTGGATGACGCCAAAGAGCGCCTGGTACGGCTTGCCCACTCGCGATTCGGTGAGCCGCTGGTGCTCGTCAATGCAGCGCAGCGCCCACAGCCGGGTGCGCTCCAGAGATGTCTCCTGATAGGCGCGGGAGTTCTGCAGCGTGGTCAGCTCATCGAAGGCGAACATGATGTCTGCGCCCAAGCGATGCTGCACGGACATAGAAATCTCCGGGCTGAATCGATGGCGGTCCCCGTTCAGATGGGACTTGAACCAGACGCCGTCGTCGTCCACATGGGCCAGGCGCTCCTTGCCCTTGGCCACCTGGTCATCTGGCCCGGACTGATCCACCTGATCCATATTGATCACCTTTTTGAACCCGGAACCGAGGCTCATGACCTGGAATCCACCGGAATCAGTGAATGTGGGCCCATGCCAATTCATGAATTTTCCAAGACCGCCAGCTGCGTCCAGCAGATCCGCGCCGGGCTGCAAATACAAGTGGTAGGCGTTGGCCAATAATGCCTGCGCCCCCGCCTCCTTCATGGCCTCCGGGAGCACTGCCTTGACCGTGGCCTTGGTGCCCACGGCAATGAACGCCGGAGTCTGGATATCGCCGTGAGGCGTGCGGATCACTCCTGTGCGGCCTAGAAATTCGCCGCCGTTGACTGCCTCGGCTGCTGCGGTTGGTGCGGCGGATTCGGCTAGACGGGTATTGACCGTGAAGCCAAATTCTGCTGGCGTCGCGGGCTGGGGCATTGGAGTTGTCGGAGCAGATTGGGGTGAGGGCACCCACCCATTTTGCCGCACATTGCCACACGCCGTGGACCCCCAGCGGAGGAGTGCCGCGCCGACGCGCAAAAAATTTTTCCCAAATGTTGGGTACGTCACAACCCAATGTGACTAGGATTACGACGTCAGATTTCTTGAGTACTCACAAGGAGCCACCATGCAATCCACGGAAAGTTTGCCGGACATCCCCACCCGGGGACCGGCGAAACCACTGCCCTATGTGATTAGCGGCATCGCCTTGGCCATAGCAATTATTCTTCCGCTGGTGGTTCCGATGTATGCGAGCAAAACGCCCACCTTTGCTGGATTCCCGTTCTTTTATTGGTACCAAATGCTCTGGGTGCCCATTTGCGCTGTGTTGATAGGCATCTCTTACATATTAATGACGCGTGAGGACAGGCGGCGGCGTGCGGTGCTCAAGACTGCCGGACCCGCCGGTGCGGGCAGGCACGCAGCCCCTGAAACGGATGAATCGCACGACGGCGGTGCGGAAAAGTGAGCGCGATTCTTAGCCTTGCGGGGACTCATGTTGCGCCCGCCATCTTGCCAGCAGTGGAAACCCGACCCGTCAACGGTGTGGCTCTGACCGTTGTGGTGATCCTGTTTGTGGCCGTGGGTGTGCTGGGATTCTACGCCTCTCGGTGGCGAAACAAGGCGCCGGAGGGCTTGGCCAGCCTGGACGAATGGGGCCTGGGTGGACGGAAGTTCGGTTCATGGATCACCTGGTTCCTGCTGGGCGGGGACCTCTACACGGCCTACACCTTTGTGGCAGTTCCGGCGGCAATGTGGGCTACGGGTGCAGTGAGCGGATTCTTTGCGGTGCCCTATACCGTGGTGCTTTACCCGATTGTGTTTTTGCTGATGAGTCGCCTCTGGAGCGTCTCACACCGGCACGGCTTCGTGACTACTGCGGACTTTGTGGGTGGCCGCTACGGCAGCAAGCCGCTTTCTCTGGCCATCGCCGTGACAGGGATCGTTGCCACCATGCCGTACATCGCCCTTCAGCTGGTGGGCATCAAGGCCGTTTTGACGGTGTTGGGCATCGGCAGCGGCAGCAACTGGTTCCTCAATGACCTGCCTCTGATCGTGGCCTTCGTGGTGCTGGCCGCTTACACCTATACCTCCGGTCTGCGCGCTCCAGCCATGATTGCAGTCGTCAAGGACGTGTTGATTTACCTGGCCGTGATTGTTGCCATCATCTACCTACCGCAGAAATTCGGTGGCTGGGACCACATCTTCGGTGCAGCGGAAGCCAAGATGACCACGGTGAATCCCACCACCGGCAAGGCGCCAGGTGCATTTATTCCAGGAGCTTCCAGCTTCTCTGCCTACTGGACACTGGCCCTTGGCTCAGCGATGGCGCTCTTCATGTACCCCCACTCCATTACGGGTGTTTTGGCCACCAAGAGCCGCAACACCATTCGTCGCAACGCCGCGGTGTTGCCGCTGTATTCGTTGGTCTTGGGGTTTCTGGCTCTGCTGGGGTTCGTAGCGATCGCTGCAGGCACCAAGCCCACGGAACTCAACGGGACAATCAACCCACAGCTGGTAGTGCCGCAGTTGTTCCTGGATAACTTCCCCTCCTGGTTTGCCGGTATTGCGTTGGCAGCTATTGCTGTGGGTGCTCTGGTTCCGGCCGCCATCATGTCTATCGCTGCAGCCAACCTCTTCACCCGCAACATCTATCGGGACTTCTTTGTGCCGAAGGCAACGCCTCAGCAGGAGGCGAAGGTCTCCAAACTCGTTTCCTTGGTGGTGAAGTTTGGGGCACTGGTCTTTGTTATTGCCATGGATCAGTCAGCGGCGATCAACATGCAGTTGCTCGGCGGAATCTGGATCCTCCAGACGTTCCCCTCCATCGTGGCCGGGTTGTACACCCGCTGGTTCCACCGCTGGGCATTGTTTGCTGGCTGGGCTGCCGGAATGGTTTACGGAACGGTGGCGGCGTACAACGTCATCAACCCCACTACCAAGGCTCACTTCGGCGGATCGATCGCTGCCATTCCGGGCACCACGTTGCAGGTGTACATCGCTATTACTGCATTTGCTGTCAACGTGATTGTGGCCGTCATCCTAACGTTCGTGTTCCGCGCCGTGAAGCTAGCGGATGGCCACGACATCACCCGCGCTTCGGACTATGGTGCGGATGAAACTGATCCCAAGGTGGAGCTGATTTCCCGCCAGAGGCCAGAAACACCGGTTCCCTAGCCCTCGGGGTAGTTGCGCTCCATAAATTCATCCCACGGTGCGGCGGCCTGATCATAGGCCGCCACACCGAGGCCATACGTGGACGCAATGATCTGAGCCCCGACATGTTCACGGATACCCTCATGCGGCTGCTGGGCTACCAGGATCAGTAACCCGTGACCGTGTTCGGCATAGCTAGCTACGGTCAGGCCAAGAGCAGTTGCGGTGCGGTACCAAACCCTGCCCGTCAGAGACACCCCATTAGTCAAGGTGAGTGCGTATTCCTGGCCGGGTTCCGGCAACCAGCCAACGTCAATCCCCAACAGCTCCCATGGCGGCTTTCCACTGGTGGACTGGCCGTCAGCATAAATAGTCCTTCGGCGGTCCCGTGGGTGGTGTTCAACGGCAAACCGAAGTTGCTGCAGAAAGATGCCCCATCCGGCCGTGATGTCCTGGTCGTGGTGGGCCCATTCTCCAGTGGCTACACCCCGCTCCAGGGTGATTTGTGTCCCATCGTGCACGGGCTCCAGCGTGAAAAGATCCCCGCCCGCGAGCATCAAAGTGCGGTGGTCAGCGGACTCGTGAGCATCAGTGTGGTAAATCTGCTTGATCTCTGAATCCAGGGAGTCAGCATCCCAACCGTGCCATTGCGCCAGCAGAGACGGCTCGCGCAGCATAGTCCAAACCTGCTGTGCATCGGCGTTGATGTGAACTGAAAGCTGGTTCGTCTCCATGGGCCCTAATGTACGCGCCCTAGCAGGCTGCGAGAAGAGCCTTTCCAGCAACCGATAGAGTTGTGGAGGAGGACTCGTTTGACTCATTTTCAAGATTTTTTTCGTGTTGCACCTGCCAGAGATGACCACTTTCCGGCTCTGCGCTGTGCAGTAAGTGTTGCACTGCCGCTGTGCGTGCTGATGGCTGCAGGCCATATTGAACTGGCTATTTTTGCCGTGTTTGGTGCGTTTACAGCCGTTTTTGGTAGAGGCGAAAGTTACCGGCAACGCTTGTTCCACCAGAGTTCCGCAGCCGGGCTATTGATCGCTGCAGTGTTGTTGGGGATGCTCAATTCCCTCTACGCGCCGGGGGCTTGGTGGATCGTTGGCTCTACAGCAGTCGTAGCCGGTGCGGCTAGGCTGGCGAGCGGGCAGCTGCGGTTGGGCTCGCCCGGCGCGTTCTTCCCCCTGTTTGCTTTCGGGGCAACTTCCGTGGTGCCCATTGCGCCGAGCGCCTCCGGGCCGGCGGCCTTGTGGTGCATAGGATCCGCCGCACTGGCACTGCTGATCGGTGTATCTGGGCGGTTTATTCGGGCGTGGGCGGATCGGCCAGCGGCGGCCAGAACGGGTACCGCGCCGCCTGAGAGTTTGCGGCGTGAGGTGCGCAGCGCTTTGGTTCTTGGAGCGGCGGTGGCTATGGCAGGTGCTATCTCCACCGTAGTGGGCATCGGGCACAGCTATTGGGCTATGCTCTCCGCTGCCGTCCCGTTGATGGCCGTGGGTCGGCGGCTACGCGTGTACCGCGGGTTGAGCCGAATCCTGGGCACTTTCCTGGGGCTCGGACTGCTCTGGTTGCTGTTACTCATGCACTTGCAGGG
Organism: Acidobacteriota bacterium; assembly: GCA_019352125.1. Taxonomy (GTDB): domain Bacteria; phylum Actinomycetota; class Actinomycetes; order Actinomycetales; family Micrococcaceae; genus JABBNV01. The sequence continues at coordinate 4,739 of JABBNV010000061.1, forward strand.
GTGGTGGCTGATTGCGGTAGTGGTGGTGCTGCAATTTATGACAGAGATGCTGGTGGCTCGCCACTATGGCCTGGCGATGATCTTCATTACTCCGCTGGCCCTGCTCATGACGGAATTGGCGCATTCAACGGACGTGGCTGTGCTGATGCGAGACCGTGCCGTGGAAACGCTCATTGGCGCGGCTGTGGGAATGGCCGCGGCCCTGCTGGCCGCCGCCTACCGCCCCGGGCCTGAGAAGCGCACCGCAGCGGGTTAGCCCGCGTTTGGATTGCGCAGCTCATTGAGTTCATTGCTGATGCGCCTCAGCAACTCCGCATCGTCATATGTTTCGGAGCCGCCGTGTGCCAGCAGATGCAGTAGCGACTGCAGGCGAAGCTCGCGCCAATCCAGCTCAACGGATCTTTGCCCGGCGGATGCCGCCTTGCTAATTTCTTTGTCGTAGAGGTTTGGCTCATTGAGGCTGCGCTGGCGCAGCTGTGCGTTCAGCTTGGCGCGCAGGGGATCCGATTCGGCAGTGTCAGGTGCGCGCAAGAGGTTTGCCAGCCGTTCGGCCTCTGCCTTGCCGCCATTGGTGCGGGCCAGATAGTGGGTAATGGCCAGGACCTGTTCCACCGGTGTCCAGCGGCCAGGGTTGCCGTCATAGGGCAGGTGTGCAATTAAATTGCTGACGCTCATGGCGTGGGTGGAATCTCCCAGTTGCACAAACAGGATGCGCACCAGCTTGCTGACCTCTTGCAGCTGCGCTCCGGACTTTACATTGAGGCCTTTGGCCAGATGAGCCGCCAACCGCTGCACCGCCTCGTGGCCGCCATGGGCAGCGGCTGCCGCGGCCGTCACGGCCTCCGGTGTGCCAGCGCTAGCCGGGTCGGTCCCCTCGCCAACTACTGAGACAGTGGCCGATCCCGCGAGTCGCAAGGTGCCGCCGTCGTGCGTCAAAATGGCGACGGCGGGATGGCCGTAATCGTCCGCTTCCCACTCGACTTCGCGCAGCGTGACGCTGGCTCCGTCCGGGGTCAGAATGGTGATCCCGGGTTCCAGACGGGCGGCAGGAGCGGATCGGAAACTTTGTTCGTCTGGGTTAGGCATGGTCCTTCAAGTATAGGAACCACGCTGCACAATTGTCCCTAAGCTGCGTTAGCCGGTGAAGCCAGCGAAGGCCAGCGCCTGCCGAACCAGCTGCCCGCGTCCACCAACAAATTCGTCCTGGACTACGGGAGAAAGCACGTCCTGTGGGGACATCCAGCTCAGCTCCAGTGCATCTTGACGCGGCTGGCACTCACCCGTTACCGGCACTACATAAACCAGTGCCACGGCGTGTTGCCGCTCATCGGTATAACCGGTCTGAGAGGGGCTGGGGAAATATTCGGCTACCGTGCAGGGCACTGGGCTGAGGGGCAGCGCGGGGAGGGCCATGGGGCCAAGATCTTTTTCAATGTGCCGCATCAGCGCGGCCCGGATGGTTTCTCGGTACAGGACGCGGCCGGAGACCAATGAGCGCACCATGGTGCCGTCCTCATCCGCCTGCAGCAACAGCCCTACCTCGTTGACGTAGCCCAACGGGTCCAACGGACGGGCACTGCCTCCACGTAGACCATGGGTAGGCGATTGCGGGCTTCGTACAAGTCATCGTCGGACAACCAGCCGGGGTGCGGATCAGGGGTGCGAACGCTCATATGTCATTTCTACAGCAACTAGAGCGAAGTTTGTGAAGCTCACGGGGCTCAAGGGTGTTTAGGTCTGCTCACTGGTAGGGAAACGCGACGCCTTCGCCCACCACGCGCAGGGCAAGTTCATTGCCGGGGCGGGCCAACATGGCGTTCCAGTGCCGGATAGCAATGATCTCTCCACCCTTGGGCTGGTGCGGATCAACCGGCTTGGCTGGGTCGATGGGTAGCGGGTCCAACTGGATGCGCACGGTGGTCTCGGGGCCAAAATAGTCAGTTTCCACGACGCGTCCCCGAATTGGCCCACCTTCGGCAATGCGAATCTGCTCCGGCCGCAACATCAGTTGGACTCGCCCCTGCGCCGGCGGGCGGCGTACCGGGATTCCGCCGAGTGAACACAGTGCCAACGAACCCTCCAGCCAAGCGTCAAGAATGACGGCGTCGCCCAGGAATTCTGCCGTGGCACGGTCCGCCGGGCGGGTGTAGACCACAAAGGGATTGCCAATCTGAGCTAACCGGCCATCACGCATGACAGCCACCTGGTCAGCGAAGGACAACGCCTCGGCCTGGTCATGCGTCACCAGAATTGTTGTCACGCCGGTGGCGGCAAGCGTCTTGGCCACGGCGCGGCGGGTGGCGGTGCGCAGGCCCGCGTCCAAGGCGCTGAAGGGCTCATCAAGCAGCATGAGCTCCGGCTCGCGGGCAAGGGCTCGGGCCAGGGCCACTCGTTGTTGTTGACCGCCAGAGAGTTCATGCGGGTGGCGCTTGGCGTAGGCATAGTCCATGGAGACCATTTCCAACAGTTCTTTGACTCGAGCGCCGGCAGCCTTTCCACGGCGATTCAACCCGAATGCCACATTCTGTGCCACCGTGAGGTGTGGAAAGAGTGCCCCGTCCTGTGCCACGTATCCCACTTGGCGTCGATGTGCAGGAACCCATGTTTCGGCGTCGGCCACTACTGAGTTTTTCAACGAGACGGACCCCTGATCGGGTGCCTCAAATCCAGCGATAATCCGCAACAAGGTGGTCTTTCCGGAACCTGACGGGCCCACGATGGCGGTGGTGCCGCCCTTGGCCACAGCCAAGTCCACCCCTTTGAGTACCTCGGTGCTGCCAAAGGCCTTGGTAGCACCCGCAATTTCCAGGTGCCTGTCCGTACTGGCGGCGATCTCCGCGGACATGCGCTGGGGCTGGGCCTATTCAGGACGCGGATTGGTCACTGGCCGGCTGCTTTCTTGGATTGGCTGAACAGTAGGTATGCCATGGGGGCGGAGAGCGCAATCATCAACAGCGCGTACGGTGCGGCGCCCGCGTAGTCGATTTCACTGCTCAGGGCCCAAAATTCAGTGGCCAGGGTGTTGGTTCCGTTGGGGGAGAGGAGCAGGGTGGCCGTCAGCTCGTTGACAACTCCCAGGAACACGAGTGCTGCGCCACCGGCTGCGGCCGGGGCCGTCAACGGCAACGTCACCCGGAGAAAGGCTAGCAACGGTGGCTTGCCCAACGCCCGCGCAGCCTCCTCCAATTGCACAGGAGCCTGTGCCAGCCCGGCCCTCAGATTCACCAGAGAGCGGGGCATGAATAGCAAAACATAGGCGGCTACCAGCAGAAACGCCGTTTGGTAAATAGTTGGCAGCCAGTGCACGGAGAGGGTCACGAAGGCCAGCGCCACTACGATGCCGGGCATGGAACTTGAAATGTAGTTGGCACCCTCCAACACGCGCGACAACCAGCCGGAATAGCGCACGGCCAACACCGCTAGAGGGAAGGCCAATAGGGTGGTGGCCAGAGCCCCCGATACGCCGTAACCCAGCGTTTGAAGCAGGGCCGGGAGCAGCTCTGCACGCTGCCAAATGCTGGCACCGCCCTGCACAATCCAGCGGGCCACGAAGTACAGGGGAAGGCCAAAGGCCAGCAGCGTCAGGGCTGCCAGGAACAGCTGGGCTGGCCATTGAAAGTGCCGCAGCGCCAACCGAGTTGCCCGAGCCTGAGCGCCGGACCCTACGCGGGCATACCGGACGTTACCGCGGGTGCGGGACTCTGCCAGTAGCAACAGCAGGCAGAAGAATACCAACACGCTGGCCAGCATGTTGGCGGCAGCGCCGTTGAACGTGGATTGAAACTGTTCGTAGATGGCGGTGGTGAAGGTATCGAAGCGAATCATGGCAAAAGCGCCATACTCACTGAGCAGATGCAAAGACACCAGCAGCGCCCCGCCCGTGATGGCTAGCCGGAGCTGAGGCAAAACGACTCGAAAAAATCTATGCCACGGGCCTAACCCCAAAGATGCGGCTGACTGCTCCAGTGCTGGGTCCAGCCTGCTTAGCGTGGCGGCCACGGGAATGTACACCAACGGGAAATAACTGAGCGTTGAAATCAGCACACCCGAAAAAATGCCCGCTAGCGAGGGTATCGCGCTGACCCAGGCGTAGCTGTTCACAAACGCCGGGATGGCCAGAGGGGCCGCCAGCAACAACGCCCACGCCTTGTGCCCGCGGAGGCTGGTTCGTTCTACCAGCCAAGCGCCAGCAACACCCAGCAGGACACAGAGAGGAACAGAGATAAGCACCAGAGCGATGGTGTTGCCGAGCAGCTCCCCTACCCGTGGCCGGAAAATTAGCGTTGTGACCGTGTCCCAGCCTGCGCTGATGGTCTCAGTCACTACATACCCCAGCGGCACTAACGCGTATACAGCAATGGCCGCGGAGAGCAGCACCACCGCCAGCGGTGGGCGGGAACGGTGGCGTCTGCTCTTCGCTGCCTGTGGCGCAGCTGTGCCCTGTGGTTCGGCTGTTCCCCGTGTTGGGGCTAGCGGGTTTGCCACGCGCTAGAGCAGCCCCGCCTGCGTCATTAGATCAGTGACCTGCTGTGAGTTCAGTTTGGCCGGGTCAACCTGCGGCGCATCCAGCTCATTCAGCGGAGTCAGCTTTGTATTGGCAGCCACATCGCTGGCCACGGGGTACTCAAAGGAGGTGCCCGTCTGCAAAATACCCTGACCGGTCTTGCCGGTGATGAACTTCAGAAACTCCTGTGCTTGCTTCTGGTGTTTGCTGGAGGACAGCACGCCGCCGCCGGACAGGCTCACAAACGCGCCGGGATCTTGATTCTTAAAGTATTCCAAGGAGACATTCTTGCTGTTTTCGCCGGTCTTGGCTTGATCGCCAAAGTAGTAGTAATGGTAGATGATGGCGCCGTCAATTTCACCGCTGTTCACTGCCTTCATGGCAGTGGAGTTTCCCTTGTAGGCCTTGGAATTGCTCTTCATGGACCTCAGCCATGCGCTGGTGGCGTCTTTGCCCTTGAGCTCCAACATGGCAGAGACGATGGCCTGAAAGTCAGCACCGGACGGGGAAGCCCCCCAGCGGCCCTTCCACTGGTCCGTGGCCAGATCCATGATGGACTTAGGCAACTGGTCTGCCGAGATCTTGTTTTTGTTGTAGGCAAACACGGTGCTGCGGGCTGCAATGCCTGTCCATTTGTTGGTGGATGGACGGTAAGCTTCTGGCACCTGAGCCACCGTGTCCTGGTTGACGTCCGCGAAGAGGCCAGCCTTCTCCACCTGCGTCATAGCGGGCGAGTTTTCGGTGAGGAACACATCCGCGGGGGAGTTCTTGCCTTCTTGAATCAGCTGGTTGCTCAGTGCCGAGTCATCGCCACTGCGGAGCGTGACTTTGATGCCCGTCTCTTTGGTGAACGCGTCGGCCCATGCTTTGGTGAGTTCCTCATGTTGGGCGTTGTACACCACGATTCCATCGCTGTCACTGCCGCTGGCGGCACTGTTGGATGCGCCACCACAGGCGGAAAGTACCAGCGTGGTGGTGAGTGCGATGGCTAGGGTGGCGGTGGATTTCAGGCGGAGCTTCACCATGGAGCCTTTCGTAGGAAGTTCAACACGGGCCGTTCCTCTCGGCCACAAATCGACTGTAGGTTAGCCAAACCTAACCTTCCAAGCGTAAAAGGCCATTTGTGACCAGCATCACACGAATTAGGGTATGTTTTCGTAACTTATTTGGTTTGAGTGCCTTGGTGCATGTTCACAGACTGAACAACTTGGTAGGCGCATTCGAAGGTCATCCAGGCCTGAAGCTGCGTGGAAAGTTCGACGGCGGCGCCCGGCGGATACGTCTGTGCCGCCTCCACGTTGTGGCTGGCGCCAAAGCGAAGTGGCTCCTCCGCGCGGCCCAACCACAGCGATTGGGCCGTTTCCAGTACAAGTTCCTGCGCAAGCCTGCGGCTCTGGGGCTCAAGTGCTCGCCGGCGTGCAGCCACGGAGAGGTACCGCACCAAAATCCCGGTGAAGAGGCCGCCGTCGCCCGTGCCGTGCAACGTGAGTGGGCCGCCTTCGCCGTCGCGGAGATGCTTGGCCACGGAGCCGATCAGGGCTGCGGCACGCCTGAGATTCTCTGTGCCGCCCAGTTCCAGCAGTGCGCCGAGAATGGGACCTTGGTTGTACGTGTAGATGCCTCGTTCAACCTCGGTTCCAGAGGCGCGGATCTTGATGCCGTCCAGATACAGCCCCAGCTCCGCGTCGAACAACGACTGGTGCAGCCAATCCACCAGTGCCTGCGCCGTAGTGCGGTTCGCTTCCCCTCCCGCGCGGGCAAAGAAGAGCGCCGCGGGTGCAGTTGCCGGGGTGTTCTTGAAATCCCGTTTTTTGCTCCAAAAGAGGCCGCCGCCCAATTCATCTGTACGGGCGTAATCCAGCTGGCGGCTCAGCACGGCCATGGCTGCGCGAGCCGAACGGCTTCCCGCCGTCGTCCGCGTGGAACTCAGCGTTTCCATCCGTCCCGCGGCAAGCGCCAGCCACGCCATATCGTCGTAGTAATTGTTGACCAGCCGCAAGAAATTCCGGATCCGGATGCCTCGCAATATCTCCTTGGCCCGGGTGAGTTCCGCACCGCATTGCGCGTCGGCGGCGGGGCCTGCGGTATTTGATGTGTTGCCAGTGCTGGTGGCTTGGCGCCACGCACTATCAACCAGCGCGTCCAAGTAGTGGGCCTGCCACCAGTAGTGCCATTCCGCCCAAGGCTTCCATGAGGGATGCTCCGGATGGCGTACTGCTGCAATCCAGGTGCCGGGGATTCCCGCCAGTCGATGCCCAAAATTGGTAGTGACGCTCTGTGCTGCGGCCTGTGCGCGGGCCGCCCACTCTTGTGCAGTCGTCTCTGCGGGACTCATGTCACCAGCCTAGCGGCCAGGGGTGTAGGGCAGGCTGGGCGCCAACTGGACGTCTGGCGCGGGGATTCGGGTACAAAGGGTGGGTTTTTGCCCGGTTCGCCTCGAATCTACGTTGCTGAC